>DAIDBB010000423.1 GCA_027310325.1 bacterium
ATTCGAGGCAAACTACTATGTCATCGGTGCGGCGGGCACAGGGCCGGCCAGCACAAGAGTGGAGGTAGAGACGAATGTCGCAAGGATCATTCCCAAGAAATAATCTGATAAGGATATACCTGCTTATCGTGATGGGGCTCCTCGTCCTTAATGGGTCGGTTTTTGCCCTCGACCAGTTCCCAGGCGATACCGTCATTTATGGCGCGTCCACGGAGTCCATACAGCCTAACGTCCTCATAATACTTGATAACTCGGGCTCTATGGCCGACACCATCGTGAGCGGAAATCCGTATAACCCCTCTACCGTCTATCCCGCGACGAATGGCTGCCAGGGCCAGCCGTGCGAGACTAACAAGGTCTACAAGTGGAGGGCTATAGAGGGCATATGGGTCAACTACATAAATGACGTAAGTTCGGTCTCGTGCACTACGGCGCATGACTCCCTCGTCCAGACAGGCACATATCAGGGGAGGCTCCGCACTAACGGGACATGTTCCCAGACTTCCGGGAGCTTCGCCCTTGGAAACTATATAAACTGGCTTACCGCGAGCGGAGGGCTTCGTCCAAAGATCGATGTGGCGAAACAGGTGCTTACGAACCTTGTAAATACCACCTCGGGGGTGAGGTTCGGACTCATGATCTTCAACCAGTCCAATGGAGGGCACATAGCAGGGGTAGGAGACAGTTACGGATACAACGGGTATAACGCTTACATCAAGGACATGGACGCCATGTTCTCAGGATCAACTACGAACAGGACCGCGCTGGTGAACACGATAAACAATGTGGATCCGTCTACATGGACGCCGCTTGCCGAGACTCTTTACGAGGCTATGACCTATTATAAGGGCGCCAGGACCGAATTCAACGGGAGCTATGTCTATTCGAGCCCCATACAGTACAGCTGCCAAAAAAACTACGTGATAATCATAACAGACGGCATGTCAACGGAGGACAGGAGCCCCGTATTGACTACCATCTGCAATAACGGCGACTGTGATGGCGACGGTTTCGACCCCACAGGCGACCCGAACAAGGTATACGATTACCAGGGCTCGGACTATCTCGATGACGTTGCCAAGTACCTTTACGATACTGACCTCCTTCCGGATACCGGCGAGGAGAGGACCTTCGGCAGGCAGAACGCCATCACTTACACCATAGGGTTCGGCCTTGCCGGTGTAAGCTACGCCGAAAAGCTCCTCCAGGAAACCGCGTATAACGGCGGTGGGCAGTACTATTCCGCCTCCTCCACCGGGGGTCTAAGCGAATCCCTTAGACAGATACTCGCTACGATAGTGGAGGAGAACACTTCGTTTGTAGCTCCTGTGCTCCCCGTAAGCCCGGAGAACCGGACATATACAGGCAACAGGCTCTACATGGGATTTTTCAAGCCGAAAATGAACGCCTTCTGGAGCGGAAACCTCAAGAAGTATGGCCTCGATGCTGACGGGAATGTCACGGACAGGTATGGAAGCCCGGCCACAAACCCCGATGGCAGTATCCGCGACAACGCAGTCTCCTACTGGGGGACGTCAGCCGACGGGGGTGACGTAGAGAATGGAGGTGCGGGTGCGTTGCTCCTTACGCGCGTGCAACCGAGGTCCATCTATACATATACCGGATCGAGTACGTATCTTACGGATCCTTCGAACGCCTTTTCCGCCTCCAACGCTGCCATAACCGCGGCATCCCTTGGTGTAGCCGACGACATTGAGAAAGGCAGGCTTATAAACTATGTCTACGGCTTAGACACGTACGATGCGGACTCTAACGGTATAACGAACGAGAAGAGGGGATGGATACTCGGAGACATTCTCCACTCTAAGCCGATAGTCGTTAACTATTCCTCATACTCTGCCGCGGACGAGTCTAATTGCTCCACAAACAGGTCGATAGTCGTAGTAGGGGCCAATGACGGCATGCTCCATGCCTTCAGCGACTGCGACGGGAGCGAGAAGTGGGCCTTTGTGCCCCCTGACCTCCTGCCGAACCTCAAGCAAATGCCCGCTGCCACGCACACCTACTTCGTCGATTCCTCTCCCGTGGCATTCACATATGATGCCAATGGCGACGGCATAATCGACAGGCTCTCAGGTGACAGGGTCGTCATATTGTTCGTAGAGCGAAGGGGCGGGGGGTATTACTACGCCCTCGATGTATCGGATCCGGACTCTCCGAAATATCTATGGAGGCTAAGTTCGACCGAAAGCCCATCCGGAGTCAATACAGACTACTCAGAGCTCGCCGAGAGCTGGCCGGAACCCGTAATAGCCAAGGTCTATGTCGACGTTGGCGGCGTTAAGAGGGCAAAGGTCGTGGCCTTCATAGGAGCGGGTTATGACAATTCCGCTGAAGACCTCGAGCCGCCGCAGAATTCCACAAAGGGCAGGGGCGTATACGCAATCGAGATAGCTACGATTATCAGCGGCACACTCGATTTTTCTACGAGCGGAAGGAAGATATGGGGTTATACCAGGGCGCAGGATGCCAGTCTCACGAGGTCTATCCCGTCACAGGTTTCGGTGCTGGACCTGAACGGCAACGGATACGCCGACAGGGTCTATGCGGGGGATATGGGCGGCAATATCTGGAGGTTCGACGTCGGCGACTCTATCGCGGCGAACTGGACCGGCAGGCGCATTTTCCAGTCATTTTCAGGGGTAAAGATATTCTATAAGCCTGCGGTCACGCTCGAAGTGGGATATGAACTGCTTTTCTTCGGGACTGGCGACAGGGAGCACCCGGAATCCACAATTACCGTTGACAGGCTCTACGCCGTAAAGGATGCCGGACAGACTACGACGAAGTCGGAGACCGACCTCGCGGACGCAACGAGCATGACCACAGTGAACATCGCGCCTTATTACGGCTGGTACGTGAAGCTC
>DAIDBB010000434.1 GCA_027310325.1 bacterium
AAGCTTAATGGCTCCCTTAGGTTCCATGAGGAAGATATCATGGCCTGGATGAAGGCTTGCAAACTACCTGCTGAAGCGTATAATAATTCTTGCAGGTAGAAGGCCCGGAAGGGAGGGATTAAAGCGAAATGGGCCTCTACAAAAGAAAAGATAGCCAGTTTTACTGGATGGGCTTTCGGATAAACGGCAAAAAAGTTTCTGAAAGCACGGGAACGACCAACAAGAAGCTGGCCGATCAGATTCATGCCAAAAGGCTTGTTGAAATAGCCGAAGGCAAATGGTTTGGCAAGGTTGCCACTCCAAACGTAACTATGGCAGAGGTCTTAGCTAGGTATCTGAAAGAGGTCTCCCCAAATCTTTCTCCTACCACAGACCAACGTAACGTTCAGATGGTAAAGAACCTTGAAGCCTTTTTGGGTAATTCCCTTATTAAGGACGTAACACCTTCTCTAGTTAGCAGATATAAGGCTAATAGGCTTGAGAAGGACTATAGCAAGGATACCATAGTAAGGGAATTAGGGCTTTTAAGGCGCGTATTCAATATCGCAATTCAGGAATGGGAGCTTTGCAAAGAAAACCCCGTTTCTAAGGTGCTTAGAACCCTTGGCAAGGTAGATAACAAGAGGGTTAGGTATCTAAGCCCTCAAGAATTGCAAAGACTCACTGTAGCTTTACCATCATGGATGAGGCCCATTGTTACTATCGCAAGGCACACGGGCTTAAGACGAAGCAATATCTTGGAGCTTACCTGGCCTCAGGTCGATCTTTCTAGAAGGGCTATTATAATCCCGAAGACAAAGAACGGCTCACCTATCGGGATTCCCCTTACAGAGACCGCCGTAGATACATTGACCGAGGTTCAAAAGGTAAGGCACCTACATTCGCCTTACGTCTTCTGCGATCAAGAGGGCAAGCCTTATTCACCTTATAGGGTATCGGTAGCTTTTAAGAGGGCAACAAAAAGGGCAGCTATCGAAAATCTGCGGTTCCATGATCTGAGGCATCACTTCGCTTCAAGTCTAGTCCAATCAGGAATAGACATACACAGGGTGAAGGAACTCCTAGGGCATAAGGATTTGCGTATGACCATAAGGTATTGCCATCTAAGCCCTGAGAACCTAAGCGAAGCGGTAAAGGTGCTGGACGATCGGGAACGTGGTTACGGTCTGGTTACGTTGGAAAAAGAAAAGGGATTAGCAAGTTAGCTAACCCCTTGATTTTACTGGCGTCCCCACCGGGATTCGAACCCGGGTTACCGCCGTGAAAGGGCGATGTCCTTGGCCTCTAGACGATGGGGACTTTGACTGTTTTTATTTATGTTCTGGTGAGCCGCCCGGGACTCGAACCCGGGACCACCTGCTTAAAAGGCAGATGCTCTACCACCTGAGCTAGCGGCTCGATATATTCGAAGCTCCGCGAAAGCCGCGCGAATACTCTCCATTTTCAGAAAAGGCCCGAAAAGCCGTAAACCTGCGAATCTAATTTATTACCATACCGGGGTCTGGTTGTCAAACCCAAAAAAGGGCTTTTTTCTATCCGCCACGCGGGGTCCGCGAGTAGGCGACGATCGTCCCACATGCCTGAAAGCGTGCTTGCAGTGCCCGGACGCCCCGGAAAAACTCCCGCCCAGGACTTGAATAGACCCCGACGCTCTGATACCATTAGGACTACGCCGGTACAGGAGCTTAAAAATGCACGCCTTTTTATCGAAACTTTCAAATCAAGCCTTCTTGGAGGAATTCCTCATATCATTTGCGGTATTTCTCGCCGTTACGATTGCGCTCCTGGTCGTAAGGAAGGCCTCTTTCAGTTACTTAAGGGGCCTCCTCAAAAAGACCGTGGCGGCTGACGTCGTCATCGAATCGATAAAATGGCCGTCCATCTTCTGGATAGTCGCTATCGGCCTCTACGTGGCCCTCGACACTTCTGAACTGCCGGAAAGATACATAAGGGACCTGCAGAAGGCCCTGTACGCGATAATCTTCCTTTCTGTAACGCTTACTATAGCCAACTTCACGGCGCGCCTCGCCCAGAACGCCATCGAAAGGTCCGCGACGCACATGCGCGCAACGGGCCTGTCGAGGCTCGTCATAAAGGGCATTATACTTGCC
>DAIDBB010000461.1 GCA_027310325.1 bacterium
TTTCATGAGTGTGTCCTCCTTTTTTATTGTTATTATGTTGCTTCCCCTATTCAGGCCAGTAACCACGCAGACACGTATGGGAAGCTTACGCCGAATACGGCAAATCCGATCAGGACCCAGAAGAGTATCCTGTTGATCCTCCTTGCCGCCGGGTTACAGGCGCCGCCAGGCCCGCAGTTTGAACTCTTCTTTCCATAAGCATAGCTGTAAGCCACGCCCACCAATACAAGGGTCAGGAGAATGAAGTACGGCCTCAGCCATTCGAACCTTGAAAGGAACCCGAGCCCCGTTACGCCAAAGGCAAGAAATAACGCGGGCCCGAGGCAGCATGCAGAGGCCAAAAGGGCCGTAATCATACCCCCTATGTAAACCGTTATCCTATCCTTTCTCCTTTCCTTCATAACCCTGACTCCGGCCTGGTTCTGGTTTTTGACGGATTCTCAAGGTCGTCTTGAGAATCCTCACAGATCACCCAACTGTTGTAGGGCACCCGCAATTCTCTTCAGGATATAGCGACGTCCTTTCGCAAGCTTCGCATATATCCTTTATTGAAATCTCCCTGCATATCTCCGGATGCCGGACATTATTCCCTTTATTCCCGCTGACTATCCTTCCCTTCTCTGACATGGCCCTTCACCTCTCTTCCTCTATGGCCTTTAATATCGGGCATTCCTCCGTGGGCTGGCGCCTGTCGCAGCTTTCAATGAGCCCGTTCAGGACATTTCTGAGGGACTCAAGGCCTCTTATTTTCTGTTCCACGATCTCCAGCTTGTCATTGACCTTTTTCTGCACCTTCTCGCACGCTGAAGCCGATTCGACCTTCAGGTCCAGAAGGCCCTTTATTTCACGGAGAGTAAAGCCAAGCTCTTTCGCGCGGCGTATAAACTTAAGCCTCTTTAATGCCCTTTCGTCATAAACCCTGTAGCCTGACTCCTTCCTGCCAGCCGGTAAGAGGAGTTTTTGCCGCTCGTAATATCTGACGGTCTGCACGCTAACCCGCGCACTGCGTGCCAACTCCCCTATCGGAAATAATCTTTCCATGTGCCCCTCCCTTATAATAAGTATAGACTCTATAGTATACTATAGAGTCAAGAGCTTTTTTCGAAATAGCCGTTTCAGGAAATTTTAGCCGTTTAAAGCTCATGAAAACCTTTTGGCAAGCTTGCAGGTTTTGTCCTTTATGTTATGCTTTAGCAGGTTGCGGAAAAACTCATTTAACGCACGATTCTTGCCATGATGAATTGAACTTTCTACGTCAAAACTGACTTGGAAATGTTACCCCGGACGGATTGTCCGGCAGCAGAAGGCCTTTTGAAGCCGCCCTGTGCGGCAAGTTCCTCGGTCGCTTTTTTATGCCACCGCCGCTTGAGGCATGAGCTTCTCCATC
>DAIDBB010000471.1 GCA_027310325.1 bacterium
GTAATAATGTGGTATTTTGGCAGAGCCGGTTCCTTGACAGCAATTCATAAAAGGATATACTGAAAACAGGAGGCTTAATGACGATAACCGCCAACGCATATGAGATAGCTATCCTATTAGTTTCGCTGGCTTTTTTGGTTCTTGTAATTGTTCTTATACCGATGGTCCTCCAGCTGAGGAGGACGATAAAGGCGATGGAAGAGTTGACGGTTGAAAGCAAAAAAACGGTTGAGAGCCTTAATGAGATTATAAAGATTACAGGGATTGAAGCCGGAGACGTTGAAGAGCTCGTAAAGAAAGTAAAGGACGTCGGCCTCAAGTTTGTGACTCTCGCGGAGATGCTGGCTGACGGTGTAAAGAGTCCTTTGATAACGATAATAAGCCTTATCCTGGGCGTTGAACATGGTTTCAGACGTTTTTTCAGAAGAAGAGAAAAAAAAGGAGGTGGCGGCGATGCTACACACTAGAGGCAATACGATGTTGGCATTCCTCTTCGGAGGAGCGGTTGGAGCCGGTCTGGCGCTGCTATATGCCCCTTATTCAGGCGCTGAGACAAGAAGGAAGATAAGGGACGGCGTCGAAGACGCGGGAGATTGGACGAAGGATACTTTCTACAGCGCGAAGAATAGGGTAGAAGACGGGGCCGGCAGGGTTAAACATCTGATAACGGACAAGACAGACGACCTTAAAGCCGCGGTGGAAGCGGGAAAAGAGGCGTTCGTGAGGGGAAAAGAGAGGCTGCTTAAGGAAGCCTGATATCGTCCGGACAGTTGTATCGGCTGATTGGACGCGTGCGGCTTTCGGGCCGCACGGTCGCGTGTGGTTTTTGCATTCCGCGGTTCTTTATCTTAAGAGGACAACCAGGGCCCCGGCGGGGGCCTTTTGAAGGAGAACTTTAGATGGCGGCAGGGCCGAGACTTACTC
The DNA here is from genome assembly GCA_027310325.1 of bacterium. Classification (GTDB taxonomy): domain Bacteria; phylum Desulfobacterota; class GWC2-55-46; order GWC2-55-46; family GWC2-55-46; genus JAKAIQ01. Next base: position 925 of record DAIDBB010000471.1, read on the forward strand.
TAAGCGTTATGACCGCCGACGTCGGAGGGTTTGTAGGCCATGTAAGCTGCCATCCCGACGTCCTCGATACGGCAAAAGAAAGGCTTTATAACGCAAGGGAAAAAGGGATAATAGTAGACTACCACATCTTAAGGTGCGGCGACGACCTTGAGCTTGTGATGGCCCACAGGAGAGGCCGCGACTCCAGGGACATCCACACCCTGGCCTGGAACGTATTCACGGCGTGCAGGGAGGTGGCGA
>DAIDBB010000472.1 GCA_027310325.1 bacterium
CTTCGCGTAGTGACGGGTGTTCTTTTTAAGGAGCACTACGGACTCGTCAAGACCGAACTCGCCATAAAGGTACCCGGTCATCTCCCTGTAGCCGAGGGCCCGCATGGGCTTGAGATCAGGGCCGTATCCCATATCGATGAGCCTTTCCGTCTCTTCAGGAAGCCCTTCCTCCATCATCCTGTCGACCCTTTTTTCGATGTCCCCGTACAAAAGCGCCCTTTCCTTCACTAGCCCCACCTTGACGGCATCGAACGGGTCTTCATGGAACCCGTGCTCCCTGTGAAAATCCGAAATCGGCCGCCCGGCGCTCTCATAGACCTCGAGGGCCCTTATTATCCTGACGACGTTATTCGGGTGTATCGAGGCCGCGCTCGTTGGGTCGACCTCTTTTAACCTTTTGTAAAGATGTCCCGCGCCCCTCTCCCCGGCCTCGCGCCTCAAACCTTCCCTCAGGGACTTATCCGCCGCCGGACCCTCGAAAAGCCCTTTTGTAAGGGCCTTTATATAGAGACCCGTCCCCCCGGCTATAAAGGCCGGTCTTCCGCGCCCGTGTATTTCCCTGATTTTGCGCATGGCGTCGATCCTAAAACTCGCCGCCGTATAATCCGAGTCAGGCTCGACCACGTCTATCAGGTGATGCGGGACGCTCTCAAGGGTCTCTTTGGACGGTTTCGCCGTCCCTATGTCCATGTATTTATAGACCTGCATCGAGTCCGCGCTTACGACCTCTCCGTTGAAGGCCTTGGCCAGCTCGGCGGCAAGCATGCTTTTTCCGCTCGCGGTCGGACCTGCTATTATGACTACCTTTGCCTTCTCCACTTTCACCTCTTGAAGATGGCCTCGATCTCCTCCCTCGAGAACTTCTTCGCGACCGGCCTTCCATGGGGGCAGTGGCCGGCGAAATCTATCCGGGCGAGTTCCCGTAAAAGGGCGTTCCCCTCTTCCTTGGACAATACCCTGAAACCCCTTATTACGCTGTGGCAGGCTATCCTCATGAGCGCCTCTTCTATCCTCTCCTCCACCCGGGCGCTCCCTCCCGTACCGCCGAACTCCTCGGCAAGGTCCTTTACAAGCCGGGACGTGCTTGTTGCGGCCAGCGTCTCCGGCACGGCCTTTATAAGAAACGTCTCCCCCCCGGCCTTCGAGGAATGTCCGAAGGGCGTTATCTCAAACCCCAGCCTCTCTAAGTACGGCGTAAGACGGCCTATGGCGTCGCTTTCCACCGGGGTCGCATCGAGCCGTTCCGGAATGAGAAGCATCTGGCTTTTGGGCCCGGCCTTTGAGAAGTACCTCTCTTTTAGCTTCTCGAAGGCGATCCTCTCGGCGGCGCCGTGCTGGTCAACGATGTAGAACTCACCCCTGCCCTGCGCAACCAGGAACTCCCCCCAGAGCTGCCCCACGGTATCGAGCTCCAGGAACTCCGGGTTCTTTACGTCCCGGGGAATGCCTTCAAACGCGCCTTCCGCTATCGCGGCCTGTTTCGCCCCGGCGTAGGACGTAGCGGGCTCAGAGACGAACGGCGCGCGCGCGGGCATTGCCCCGTATACGCTCACCGGGCGTTCGGGCGCCGTCCCTCCGGCAAGCGCACCCTTTACGGCGGCCTTGATTATATCATAAATAAAACCAGGGTTCCTGAACCTTACCTCCGTCTTCGCCGGATGGATATTCACGTCAACGTCCTCGGGTGGTATGATTATATCGAGCACGACGAAAGGGTACCTGCCGCCAAGGAGCGTCCCGTACCCGTCCAATATGGCCCGGTTCACGCCTTTGTCGCGTATCCATCTGCCGTTTACGTAGATAAATAGCCCCTTCGCGGTAGGATAGCTTATCTCGTGCGTGCCTATATGGCCTTTCAAAAGCGGGGTTTTGACCTCTATCGTCTTTCTGAGGACCTCGGCGCCGAAGAGGTCCCCGATCCTTTCCCTCTGGCCTCCGGGGGCGGTATCGATCGCCCTCGTTGATCCGTGGATGAGCCTGAACCTTTTCTCCGGATTGATGAGCGCCGCCCTTTTAAATACTTCCAGGACCCTTCCGAACTCGGACTCCACTGACCTCAAGAACTTAAGGCGAGCGGGCGTGTTGTAAAAAAGGTCCTTTACCTCAATAGAGGTTCCCTCGGGGCATCCGTCTTCGAAGACTACTGGCGCCGATCCGCCTTCTATCGAGACAGAGGTGCCCGATATGTCCCCGCGCCGTCTGGTCTTCAATAGGACCCTGGCAACGGAAGAGATGCTTGAGAGCGCCTCGCCCCTGAAGCCCATAGTCCTTATGCTGTAAAGGTCTTCTTCTTTGGAGACCTTGCTCGTAGAGTGGCGGAGAAACGCGATAGACGCGTCTTCCCTTGACATCCCCTCGCCGTCGTCCACGACGCGTATTAGCCTTCTGCCGCCCTCGGCCATCTGGACGGTTACCGAGAGGGCCCCGGCGTCGAGACAGTTCTCGATGAGCTCTTTTACGACCGAAGCGGGCCTTTCAACGACTTCTCCCGCGGCTATCTTGGAGGCGAGAAGGCTATCGAGGACCTTTATCTTCTGGGCCATTTTTTCCTCTACAGGAAGATCTTAAGTGGGCATAGATGGCAGCGCGGCTCCCTGGGCCTGCAGAAGTCCTTGCCGGTCTTGACGATGAGCGCGTGGTACTCGTTAAAAAGTCGTACTTCAGGGGCAAGGTTATCCATAAAAAGGGCCTTGGTCTCGTCATAACCTGCGTCCTCTCCAAGAAGACCATGTCGCGAGAATACCCTCTTTGTATAGGCGTCGGCCACGAATTCAGGAAGCGAGGCGGCGTAAAGCGCTATCGAATCCGCTGTCTCGGGGCCTATGCCGTTTATGCCGAGCAGCTCGGCGCGAAGCCCGGGGCCTTTTTTCTTACTTAAGAACCTGTCGATGCTGCCGTCATAGTTGTCGAAGAGGTGATCGAGGAAGTTCTTAAGGCGGGTCGCCTTGATGTTAAAGTATCCGGCGGGCTTTATGCGGGCGGCAAGCTCGCCGGACTTAAGCCCGTGCATCTTTTGCGGCTTCAGGAGCCCTCCGCTTCTAAGGTTCTTTATCGCCTTTTCAACGTTTGTCCAGGCCGTGTTCTGGGTGAGTATCGCCCCGACTATCACCTCGAACCTGGTCTTCCCGGGCCACCAGCCCTGCGGGCCAAAGGCGCTCAGCATGGCGTCATGGAAGTCCATGAGCTTACGGGCCGTATCGTTTTTAAGCGCGGTATTCATCTTCCCTTTACCGGCTCTTTTTTCCCGAGCCCCTTGAGGGCCTCGACCTCTTTTTTAGTCAAAAGCCTGAATTCGCCGGGCTTGAGGCTCCCGAGCTTTATGCCCGCGAACTCTATCCTCTTCAGTTTCGCTACCGGATGCCCTATTGCCATGCACATCCTCTTTACGAGCCTGTTCCTGCCTTCAAAGACCGTCAGCTCTATCCAGGAATTCTCCTGCGTCTTTCTTATGAACCGCGTCTTTGCCGGGCGGGTCTTGCCGTCTTCGAGGTATACCCCATGCTCCAGCTTCTCAAGGTCGGATTTTTCCGGGACGTCCTTTACCTTTACGAGATATTTCTTTGGGACATCGAACCTGGGGTGTATTAGGCGGTTTGAGAATTCGCCGTCGTTCGTAAGGAGAAGAACCCCTTCGGCGTCGTAGTCGAGCCTTCCCACGGGGAATAGCCTTAACGATATATTCCCGACGAGGTCGGTCACAACGGGCCTCTTAAGAGGGTCGGAAATCGCGCTTATGTAACCTTTGGGTTTATTGAGGAGTATGTATATCCTGGGGCCTTTTGAAGTGATGTTCCTGCCGTCTACCTCTATTACGTCCTTCTCAGGGTCAACCTTCGTCCCCAGTCGGTCCACCACGGTCCGGTTCACCCTCACGCGGCCCTCCAGAATGAGCTCCTCCGCTTTCCGCCTTGAGGTTATCCCCGCCCTCGCTATTATTTTCTGGAGCCTCTCCAACTGTCCTTTGGGGGGCATCTTCCTCCTCCGTTCTTTGCATTTCCTTAAGGCTCGGCAGGCAAGCGAGGTCGTTCAGATCGAAGGATTCGAGGAACTCCTTCGTTGTCCCGTAAACCACGGGCCTTCCGGGGGCGTCCTTCCTGCCCGTGATCTTTATGAGCCTCTTTTCCATGAGGGTCGCCACGACCCCTCCGGAATCGACCCCCCTTACGGCCTCGAGCTCGCCCCTTGTGAGGGGCTGCTTATAGGCTATTATGGCGAGACTTTCCATGGCGGCCTTGCTTATCTTCTGGGGCCCTACCTTGAAGAGCCTCCTTATCCATGGGGCGAATTCGTGGTTTGTCCTGAAGACATACCCTCCGGCGACCTCCTCGATGACAAAGCCGCGCCTTGCCCCTTTGTAATCCTCTATAAGCTCCGCGAGCGCCGACTTTATCGTCTCTTTATCCGCCCCCTCGATAACGCCGCAAATCCTGTCGAACGTAACGGCGGTATCGGAAGCGAAGATAAGGGACTCTATAACAGGTTTGAGCTCTTCCTTGTCCATGCTATTCTACTCCGCGATTTTCTTCCCCGGCGGCTATTTCTTGCGCCTTCTCGGGAGAATATACCCTTATGATGCCGTCTTCCGTCTGGTGGAGCTTTATAAGAAGGAGCTTCGCTAGCTCGAGGATCGCCAGGAACGTTACGATTATCTCCCCCCTCACGGCGTCCGGCGGGAAAAGGGAGGTAAAGACCGCGCTCTTGGCCTCGTTTATATGCTCCATTATGAAGTTTATCTTGTCCGCTATCTTGAACCTCTCGACCGTAAGCTCGACGGTCCTTTCCTTCGGGGCCCTTGCAAGGACCCCCTTTAAGGCCTCCATCAGGTCGAATATGGAGAGGTTCATGAGGCCCGTTTCTTCCTCCAGCTCTTCAAGCGGCGCCGCGACCTGGCCCCGTTGGAAGACGTCCCTTCCGAGGAGGAGCCTCTCGCCGAGTTCCCTTGCGGCCTCCTTGTACATCTTGTATTCGATGAGCCTTCTGACGAGCTCTTCCCTCGGGTCCGCACCCTCTTCTTCCTCGGCGACGGCCTCCGGATCGACGGGAAGGAGCATCTTGCTTTTTATATGCACAAGGGTAGCGGCCACAACGAGAAACTCGCCGGCGAAGTCGAGGTTCATCTCCTTTATGAGCTCGATGTACTCAAGGTACTGCTCGGTTATGGTCGCCATCGGTATATCATAGATGTCGACCTCGTTCTTTTTTATAAGATGAAGGAGCAGATCGAGCGGGCCTTCGAATATGTCCAGCTTGATGTTGTAGTTCATCGTCCGTCTAACGGTTTACGGCGGAACGCTCCGGGGCCTCGAGCCCTATGGCCTTCCGGACGCCTTCCATGGTCACCCCGGCGATCTCTTTCGCTTTTGCGCTGCCCTCTTCGATGATCGCCGTGACCCTGTCCGGGTCCTTCTCATATGCTTTCCGCTTTTTCTGTATCGGTTCGAGCATCGCCAGTACCTTCGGTATCACCGACTTTTTGCATTCTGTGCACCCTATAAGCGCGCCCGTGCAGCCCTCGCGCACCCAACCGATCGTCTTTTCGTCCGAATAGAGGAGGTGAAATGTTATGAAGAGCGGGCAGACATCGGGGTTCCCGGCGTCCGTCCTTCTTTTCCTCGCGGTATCGGTCATCATGTGGAGGATCTTCTGCTCGACGGCTTCGGGAGTGTCGGAGAGAAAGATAGCGTTATTATAGCTCTTGCTCATCTTCCTTCCGTCGGTGCCGAGGACCTTGGGCTGTGAGGTGAGGATCGTCTGCGGCTCCGGGAATACCTCCCCGTAGAAGTGGTTGAACCGCCTCGCTATCTCCCTGGAGAACTCGAGGTGAGGCGCCTGGTCTATGCCCACCGGCACCTTTTCCGCCTTGTAGATGATGATATCCGCGGTCTGCAGGACCGGGTAGCCAAGGAAGCCGTAGTTATGGAGGTCCTTATCCTTTATCTCCTGGAGCTGCTCCTTGTACGTCGGGTTCCTTTCAAGCCATGAAAGAGGGGTTATCATCGAAAGGAGCACGAAAAGCTCCGCGTGCTCCTTCACGTGAGACTGGCGGAAGATCGTGGCCTTTGCCGGGTCTATACCTACCGAGAGCCAATCGATGACCATCTCGACCGTGTTGTCCTTTATCCTTCCGGGTTCGGCGTAGTCGGTCGTGAGGGCGTGCCAGTCGGCTACAAAGAAGAAACATTCGTACTCATCCTGAAGCTTGAGCCAGTTGGAAAGCACCCCGTGGTAGTGGCCGAAGTGGAGCTTTCCGGTAGGCCTCATCCCGCTTAAGACGCGCATCAGTAGGCACCCCCGGTCAAAAGCCCCACCATGAGGAAAACGAGCGGGGAGACGACCCTGTTTATTATACCGGTGGATATGAGGAGAAGGAGTATCATGAAACCGTAGGGCTCGATCTTCGAGATGGCGATGGCCTTGTCCATCGGAAGAAGGTTTGAGAGGACCTTGCTGCCGTCAAGCGGGGGTATGGGTATCATGTTGAATATCGCAAGGGACACGTTTATTACTATGCCCATCTCGACCATTATGAAAAGGGGCCTGTAGACGCCCGCGGGGAATATAGAGGCCAGAAGGCCGGCGCGCATGAGAAAGACCTTATAGAGTATCGCGAAGACGGCGGCAAGCCCCAGGTTTGAAAGAGGCCCGGCGAGCGATACGTAGACTATCCCCCTGGAGATGTTCCTGAAGTTCCTCGGGTTTATCGGCACAGGCTTTGCCCAGCCGAACATGCCGGATAGAAATAGCGCAAGGGTCCCGATTAGGTCCAGGTGCCTTAAGGGATTCAAGGTCACGCGTCCGAGCATCTTCGCGGTCGGGTCTCCCATCCTGTAAGCCGTCCAGGCATGGGCGCACTCGTGGACTGTAAGCGCGAGAAGAATGGGAGGCGCCGTAAGGAGCATCCTCTGGATATATTCCTGAAACATTTAAATACCCCTCTTAAACGCTAAAGCCCTTGTTTTGCCTGCGTTTTTAAAGCGTTAAAAGATCAAGAACCTCAAGAAAACCCTTAACATTAAAGTTTATCAGATGGAACGGCTGAACGTCAACGAAATCTTTTCCATTTGTCCGCAGTAATCCCGTGAGAGAGGGCTTATCTCGCCGCCTTCAGATAACCCTTTACAAACGCCTCCTCATCGTTCCTTTCCGGAAGCTCGTTGTCGAGTTTCTTTTTAAGAAGAAGCTTTAATATCTCGCCCATCGCCGGGCCCGCCTTTATCCCCATCTTAAGGAGGTCTTTACCCTTTAGGTCGGTTTTCGCATACTTGAGCTCCCTCAGGAAAAACGATAGCGTTTTTCTGACCGCTTCGTCATCGGATTTCGCAAGTAGATACAGCTCCACTTCAAGGGGGACCTCTGAAAGGAGCCCATAGAGGTCGCTATTTTTCCTCATGGACTTGACCTTCTTAAGTGCCTCGATGCCTGATCTCCTTGATTCGAGGACGGTCATGTTTTTTCTTCCGTTTATCATAAGCCTCTTTATGAGGGAAAAATACTCGCTGTCGGAAAGCCCGTCCGTAAGGGCAAGGTACATGACAAGCCATGCCTCGGCCCTGTCCCTTGTGTAAAGGAGCTCATGCCAGGTTATAGCCTCCCTTGCCCTTTCGAGGAACTCCTCCCTCTGTTCATCCCACGTTATCCCTTTATGGATAAGCTTAAGTATCCCCAGTTCATGGAGCCTCCAAAGGGACTTGACCGCTATGGCGTCCTCTTCGAGGATGTGCTTTATCTCGTCCAGAAGCCGAGCCCCGGAAAGGCGGGAGAGCATGTCTAGCTTTACGGAGTTCTTTATGAGATTAAGGGTGTGCTTGCCGAGCTTGAAGGCGAACTTCTCGGAGAACCTAACGGCCCTTAGCATCCGTGTCGGGTCCTCGACAAAACTTAAGTTATGGAGCACCCTGATCGTCTTATCCTTTATGTCCTTCTGCGCGCCGAAGAAGTCTATAAGCTCGCCGAACCGCCTGGGGTTCAGGGCCACGGCGAGCGTATTTATCGTAAAATCCCTCCTGTAAAGGTCGAGCTTCAATGAAGACTGCTCTATCGTCGGCAGCGCCCCCGGTTTTTCATAGTACTCGAGCCGCGCTGTCGCCACATCCACCTTGAAGCCGTCCGGGAAGATGACGACGGCCGTCTTGAACCTCTGGTGGGGCCGGACCTTCAGCCCCCTTTCCTTCGCGAACGCCTCGGCAAAGCTTATCCCGTCCCCTCCCTCGATCACTATGTCGATGTCGAGGTTCTCCCTGTTAAGGAGTAGGTCCCTTACGAAGCCCCCGACGACATAGGCCCTGAGCCCCAGTGATTCAGCCGTCAACCCGGCGCCCTTAAGCATCTCAAGCGCCCACGCAGGGAGCCTCTCCTTCATCATCCGCGCAAGGGACCTCGCCCGGGGCTGCCCGCCCTCCTTAAGCTCCTCCTGAAATAGCTTCAGAAGATCCGTCCTTGTTATGACTCCGACGACTTCCCTTTCGTCAAGCACCGGCAGGAGCCTTTGACCGTGGCCGACGACCTTATCCCGTATCTCGTCCACGGAGGTAGTGACGGTTACGCTGTCGAACTCGGTCGTCATGTAATCGCCGACCGGGGCCGCGCCGAGGCCGTGATAGGCCGCCTTGTCAACGACCTGCCTGGTGATGACCCCCGCAAGCCTCCCGTTCCTTACCACGGGCACCGCGTTTATGTTGTACCGGAGCATAAGCTCTATCGCGTTTTTAAGGGGCATATCCGGCCTTACGATGATCGGCGGAAAAGACATGATATCGCCGGCCGTCTTCTCCGGGACTATGTTCTCCCGGAGGGCGGAAAGCAGCCTTTCCTTGGCCTCGATGAGTGTCACATCCTTTAACGTGGCCGAGGCCGCTTCCGCATGCCCGCCCCCGCCAAGGGCCCGCGCAATCCTGCCGGCGTCCGCCCTCGGGTTCCTGCTCCTCGCTATGATATGGACCCTGTCGCGGGTCTCGGCCAGAAGAAATAGGCAGCCCATCGCGCCGATATCCATAATCCTGTGCGCGATTGTAGCGATGTCGCCGGAGTATTTCTCCAGGTAACCTTCGGCGATAACGACCTCGACCCCGCCTATCGTGTAGGAGGTCCGGGAATTCAGGAAATCGTTGAGTATAGATACTTCTTCCGCGGTAAGTTCTTTCCTCAATAGGTCGGTAACGACCCTAAGGTCGGCGCCCGCTGAAAGGAGGTATGAGGCCGCCTCGTAGTCCATTCTCGTCGTCGAGGGGTAGCTGAGGGAGCCCGTGTCCTCGTATATGCCCGCCATGAGGATGGTCGCGTCTTCAGGGGAGATCTTGAGCTTTTTCCGGCGTATGAGGAGCGTAAGCACCGTTGTGGTTGAGCCATACGGCTCTATAACTTCCAGCGTGCCGTGGAGATCCCCGTCGGTTGCCGGATGGTGGTCGTAGATATGTATGTCGAGGCCTGGCCGGCCGACTATCTCGGCGAAGCGTCCGATCCTGGCGGGGTGCCGGACGTCCACGAGTATGAGCCTTGTGACTTCTTCGAGGTCTATGTCCCTTACGCGCTCGAACCTGTACGGGAAACGGCGCGCTTCGACGGCGTCCTTCAGCCCTTTTTCAAGGGAGCCGGAAAAGACCAGATGTGCCCCGGGATAGAGCTTCAGGGCCGCTATCATCGACGCGAGGGTGTCGAAGTCCGCGTTCGTATGCGATGTTATAACCTCCATAAGTCGATATTAACACAGTTATGGGCAGGTTACAAAGCATCGGAGGGCGGTTATTTCTTCGGGGCCTCCTCCTTCTTGGGCGGCTCGTACTTCTTCGCGGGCTGCGAGTGGCACCTGAAACAGTCATCGAGCGGGAACGAGACCCTGCCGTGGCATACTCCGCAGTACTGCCCCGAGATGATCTTCATCATGTTCATGTCAGGGTTTTCGCCTTTCTTATCCTTGAAGATGGATGGATGGCAGGCGTCGCACGCCATCTGCTGCGTATGTATCTTATGCGGGAAGAGCACGTCCGGCGGGTGCGGGTCGTACTTGGTAACCGGTATTATAACGTCCGAATCGAGGACTTCGAGCTTGCCCTGGCCGTCGAGGGAGGCCCTGGGCTTGATCTTTCCTTCCTTCAAGGCCTGGGCCCAGTTGACCCGGTTTCCAAAGTCGTCTTTAGGGAGATTTTTAAGCGCGTCGCTTATATTCCTGCCCCCCTTTACCTCGAGCCCATATGAATGGCATCGCTCGCATTCCTTTACCCCGAAAGCCGTCGTACCGTTATGGCATTTCCCGCAATATTTCCCGGCTTCGATGTCCGACTGCTTGATCTCCGTCGTATTGGCCTCGAGCTTAAAGCCCAGGTCGGTGTGGCATACCTTGCAGGAGTAATCGGACCTGTGCGCCCAGTGTGGGAAGACTACTGGCTTCAAGTCCCTTGAGTCCTTGAGGCCCCTGTCCATGACGGTCGAGCCGTACTTCTCGGGGGGTTTTATCTTCCTGTAAAGGCCCGCAGGAGCTCCCTCCTCGGCGTAAACGCCGTAACGGACAAGGAATACCGCGGTCATTGCCGCGATTATGACCAACAACGCCTTGAATGATTTGATGCTCTGCACGGTATAACCTCCGATTGGGACTTAACTCGCCTTAATAGCCGACATGACAGGCGGCGCACAATTTTTCATATTCGACCCTTAGCATCCTTGGAAGCCTCTGCTTATTGTGCGGGTCGTGGCATGTGTAGCAGACCATCTTTCCGTCCCTGGTCAACGGGAAGTTGTACGGGATGTTTATCCTCGGCTCCTCGCCTATGGGATGCTTTGTAACAGGATGATTGTCCAGGTTCCCGGCATGGCATTTTGTGCATGTCGTCACGGGGTCGAAGCTCAATTTGGGCAGGTCTTTGGTATGGCAGACCGGACAGAACTGTTTATCCCTGAAATCATGGGGATTGACCATTTTTTTCGTTTCTCCCGCTTCTTCGGCCCCTGCCGCGCCGTTAAAAGGCATCCCTGACAATATCAGGAAAAAAAGAGAAAAAACGAGAGCTGCCGCATATCCGCCAGAGGCGCTCCGCCCAGACATGAAGCCCGCCATGGAATTCCGGCGGCTTCCATATAAAAAAAACCTTATCTTGCCCATCTTGACGCCGGGACTCTTCTGCCCGCGCACCTCTCGCCCATATGACCTCCGCAGGGGACCGGCCTTAGTTGGCGCAATTCCCTGCCGAGTTGCAATTGTATGTAGCGGTGACGCCGTTCGTAAAATTGGTGAAGTTGTTGTTGCACACCTTGTCGGTAGCAGGCGTTACGGCCCTGAAAAACATCTGTGTCGGCGTCAGGGTCGTAGGCCGTATGTAGGACTCCACGCACGCCCCGTTCATCATCCTGTAGCCGAGCGGGTCCGACCCCGACACCGGGCCTGCGGCGGCGTTGCTGCCGTGGATACCCTTGATCTGGTAATTCCCCCCGACCAGGACTGAACTCCCCCCATGGCACGTGAGGCAGAGATTGCCGAACTTATTGCTGGCGTTTCCCGTATTCGCCCCGGGGGCATAGAAAGGAGAGCTTACGCCGAGACCGTCGACAGGATGCGGCACCCTTGCGTAAGCGGCGCTCGTCCCGACATATCCCTCGTCCCCGTATACGTCCCTCCTGTGGCAGTTATAGCAGAAATTGGAGAATGTGCCGAGCCCGGTCTCGTTACTCCTCAGCATCCATCTGTTATTGGACCCGTGCGGCCCTTTCGGGTCGCTTGGATTGCTTGACCCGTGGCAGTCGGAGCACGTTATCGTGCTCGTGTGCGTGACTGAAGAAAGACCGAGGTTCAGGGACGTCTCCTGAAG
>DAIDBB010000490.1 GCA_027310325.1 bacterium
GCCGTATTTCTCGCCCTCATCGAGGTCATCCAGCTCCTTTTCGCTTATCTCGCCGAGGTATCCCACGAGGTGCGCGGTGTCCTCGCCGTAGAGATACGACCTTTTGTGGGAGACATCGAGCATCAGACCATGTAATTCGAATTTATAGCTTTCTATCTTTACGGTCTCCTCCCAGGAAAGGCCCTCCTTTAGCGCTATCGCCTGGCATTTGGGGCGGCCTTTGGCTTTACGCAGCTTTTCATCGATCTCTGCCGGGTCGAGGTCGATAAGCTTTTTCAGCGTCTCTTTTACTTTGGGCCAGTCCTTTACGTCTTCAGGGATCACGTAGAGGTCGAAGCCCGCGCGGTTTTCGGCGACCTTCAGCCCCTGACTGTCGTATACTATCCCTCTCGGGGCTACAGCCTTTAACAGGCGTACGCTGTTATTCTGCGAAAGCTCCCTGTAGTACGTCGCCTCCTTGACCTGCAGATACCAGAACCTTACGGCCAGGATGAAAAACGCCGCGACAACGATGACGGCGGCGATGAATATCCTTCTTTTTAGCTCCGTCGGCTCCTTATCTTTAAAATAATCGTTCAATTTTCGTTACCCTTGAAAGCTCCGGGACTCGCCCAGGCTGAAACCCTGGAAAGGAGCGTCATGATGCCCGGCGCGAATACGCCGGTCAATACGGCCTGGACGATTATGCGGAACAGAAGCGGCACATCGTAGTTGACGAAACGTATGATCGCGTAGAGCGTAAGCCCCTTTACGAGAGTAAAGAACGCTGCGCCCCCGGCTTTCATCGACTGGGTGGAGAAGTGGACCTTCTGCGCGAGAAGATGGACGATGAGGAAGATTAATACCAGCGAGAAGGACGTGGACCCGATTATCCACCCGTTCAGCGTGTCTTCGACGTAACCGAGGACAAAGGCCAGGAGCACCCCTTCGATGGATGTCTTTCGGGACGCCACGTAAAATACCATGATAAGAGGGACATCCGGCGCTGGAACGTTCGGGAAGAGGGCGCTTTTAAGGGCCAGGTAGAGTATGGTTAGCGGCAGGAAAATCAGGAATTCTTTCATGGTCGTTTTATCGAAGAATTAAAAAATCCTCGAAGTTTTTCTTCGGGGAATTTCAAGTAAGGCGCCCTATCGTTGAAATCCGCTCGCCATGTCCGTTGAATTCCGGCAACATGGCGAGACCCGTCAGTTTCTTGGAAAGTCCATATCCGTTACTACAAGCACCTGTTCGGTGCGCTGGAAGTCCACCTTAGGGCGGACTTCGACGTACTTGAACAAAGTGTCCTTGCCCTGCTCTACCCTTACAACCTCTCCGACATTCAACCCTTTCGGGAAAACGGAAAGTCCGGAGGTAAGTATACTGTCCCCGACCTGTACGTCATCCGCCTGTCTTATGTACTTTAATATTATCGCCCCGGTGCCGTTACCCTCGGCCACACCCTTTACTCTGCTC
>DAIDBB010000523.1 GCA_027310325.1 bacterium
CGAACATCGGTTTTACCGATACCGTGACGAACGGGCTTCTGGCCTCGATGTCGTTTACCGGCTCGATAGCCGGCCAGGGGCTCTCGCTCGACATGACGCAGACGGGCGGGGGCCTCAATATAACGTTCTCGCCGCAGCCTGGAAACGCCGCGGCGGTTTACGCCTCGCACATGACCGGCTCGGCGGTCTTGACGACCTCGACGGGCGTGCTTGACGGCTCGCTCGACGTGACGACGGTCTGGTCGCCGAAGGCGGCCGTGGTCGCCGGGACCTGCGTCGCCGACGCCGTGCCTTCGACGGCGTCCTTTAACGGCTCCCTCTCTACCGTCTTAAACGGGACCCTTACGGGGGTGAAGTTCACGGGCGCGTTGACCGGCAACTGGACGAACGCCGCCGCCTTCGACGGGTGCGGCCCGGCAAGCCCGACGAACTTCGTCCAGTGGGACGCGAGCTTTAACGGGACGATAACGAACCCGAGCTATCCGACGCTGACGACGTTTTTGAGCACCAAGGAGGCCGCGTTCCAGCAGGTAACGCTCGGCGCGACCTTCAAGAGGGTGAACCCCGACGGCACGATCGTGTCGCTTACCGGCTCGGGCACCGCGGGAGCGAGCGGCAGCTCGGTCGGGGCGATAAGCATAAGCCTCTCGGACCAGAACAACATGAACCTCAACCTCGGCATTGACAACACCAGGGCCTGCTCCGACCCCGCGTACTTCACGGCCAGCATAGTAACGTCCGGAGGCGCGGTCATGGGAAATGGATATACACTTAACTGCGCTCCCATGATAAAATACATCGACGGTTACTTCGAGTCCGTGCTCTGATGAGAGCGGCATAGCGTCAAAAACATCCGCGCGGCGCAATTGTCCGTTGCGGCGATGGGGTCGGCCAGAGCTTTGCCCACCGCAGGTGCGCCGTGCGGCGGGCGGAGTCAAAAACATCCGCGCGGCGCAATTGTCCGTTGCGGCGATGGGGTCGGCCAGACATTTGCCCACCGCAGGTGCGGCGGGCGATGCTTAATCTTACCCGGTCTGGCAGAGGGCAAGACCGGGTCATGCGGACCATCTTGGCTCCGCCGTGACGCACCTCCCCTTTTTCGGCAAATGAAGCAGGTGTTACTTTAAGTGTCGTCGTTACCATGCAAATCCCGCAAGACCTTTCCGGTCCGGTCCGTCTGCGCCGGTCTCCTTATCGCATCCGTCTTTTTTAGCGTAAGCGCCGCTTCGGGGGCCGGGGCCCCGAAGCCGTACTTCACGGACGCCGGGCAGTTGGCCTACGCGAGGTTCCTCGAAAGGGAGAAGGACTACAAGGGGGCCGTGCGCGAGTACGCGAGGCTCATGGAGGCCTTCCCGAAAAGCCCGCTGGTGCCCGAGGCCCGGTTCAGGATGTCGGAGGCGCTCTACGGGGCGGGCCTTTACGACGAGGCGGAGACGTCGTTCGCCACGTTCCTTCAAAGATACGGCGACAGCCCTTTCGCGCCCGAGGCGCGGGAGAGGCTGGGCGAGCTTCTGGCCGCGAAGTCGGCCAGGCTGAAGCGGGAGGCGGACCTCCGCGCGAAGGGGCCCGTGGAAAGCCGCCAGGCCATAATCGCCGGAAGCCCGCTTTCCGGGTTCAACCCGGCGGACCTCTCCGGCGTGGCCGGGGCGGTCTTTTTCGAGGGCAGGGGCTTTGCGGCGGACAACGCGGGCATCCCGGCGCCGGGGCTTTTAGGGAACGACTGGGGCGCGACGGCCGCCCCGCAGCCATCCAACAGGGCGCTCGCCTACTGGGACACCAAAGCGGGCGCCGCGTACAGGGGCTGGAGGATAGCCGGGTTCTACAGGGGCGAGTTCTATATAGACGCCAACAGGGACACGGTCGATTTCCTGTCGATGATAAACCGGAGGGCGCCGCTTCCCGTGGGCCGGGTCTTCGACATAAACCTCTCCTCGAACGGGTTCTCGGCAAAGGGCATCGAGGTCTCGAAGGGGATAGAGCTCCTGAAAGGCCTGAGCGCGGGACTTACGGCCCGGTACATCTCGGGCGGGATGCTCCAGTTCGGGAGACTCACGGGAAGCGCGACGCCGACCGCCCCCAACTCCTATGACTTCAACTACCTCCTCGATTACAACTACGACAGGAACGTCATCTACCCGCGAAGAGCGGCACCCGGCGAAGGCAACGGCTACAGCTTCGATCTGGGGCTCCGGTACAGGGCCAACGGGAACCTGAGCGCGGGCCTTCTTTTGCGCGACCTGGCAGGAAGGATATACTGGACCAACGTCCCTTTTTCGACGGTGGACGCGACCTCGAACGTTAAGAGCTTCGACAGCTCCGGGTACCAGCGGTACAGGCCGACGGTCGAGGGCTTCGAGGGCTTCAGGGACTTCACGCAGCATATACCTTTCAAGGCGGACGCGGACGTTACCGCGACCCTGGGCCCGGTGACCGTAAGCCCGCAGCTCAATATCATAAACGGCCGGCCCCTCTACTGGCTCTTTTTCGGGTACAGGCCGACCCCGGCCACGTCGCTAAGCGCCGGGTACAACGCGAACTACGAGGCATGGTCGATTGGGGCGGCCTACAAGAAGAGCATGCTCAGCGTATATTCGAGCGGCCTCGACCCGGTAAGGGCCCCGGCCTTCGGCGCCGCGCTTACGCTCCGGTGGGACTGGTAGGACAGGGCCCGCCATTACCGGGGTCTGCCACGGGAACTGAGAGTCTTTGGAGAGAGTTTGAGGAAAACCCGTGCGAACGGCAATTCGTTCAATGAATTGTACAGGAATAACGTCCTTTTTGCCCGAGGTACGTTACCCCCGCAAGCAGCGGGGACCGCGCTCGCGACCCATTTTCAGATGTTCCCCGCGAGCATTTCCTTTACGAGCCCCATGTATTCGTAGAAAGCGGTTTCGGCCTTCTTGACGTTTTCGGACCTTGGCACGAGGTCCCAGTAGAGGCTTCCCGCCTCCTGCGTCATGTAGTTGGCCGGCACGGGCACCGGGGCCCCTCCGGCCTTCTTAAACAGGGCCATGGCCCGAGGCATGTGGCTTGCCGAGGTGACCAGGAAAAACCGCTCTCCCTTTGTTATCTCCCTTACAAGGCGGGCCTGGTCGTTGGTGGTCTTCGAGCCGTTCTCGATGAGGACATCCTCCTTTTTTACTCCCAGGTCTTCCGAAAGCCGGGCGAGGTAAAGGGACTCGTCCTTGCCGGTAACGACGAGCCGCGCCCCGGGGTTTATCTTTTTAAGCCGGAGGAAAAGAGCCACCCCGTCGTCAAGCCTTATGACCGAGACGGGGTCGAGGATGCTCGTGACCGGCCGGTCCTCGCTGCAGAATCCGCCCGAAAGGACGACGACGTAACGGACGCCAGGGTAGGAGGCGATGGAGTCGGCCCTGAAGACCTGGTACCTCTCTTCAAGGCCCTTAAGCAAAAACTCCGGCAGGGGATAGGTTGTGAAAAGGCCGAGCATGACAAGGCCCGCGGCAACAACGACGCCGCCGGCGGTGCGCCTTTTCAAAAGGACGAGCGCCAGCCCGGCGATAAGGAACTCCATGGCGAGCGGCAGGGGAAAGAAAAAGAATGTTATGGCTTCCTTGAGCGTCTGGTAGTTCATGGCCTCCCTCTTGAATGGGAGCCCGCCGCAATAGCGGGCAATACACAATGACGTTCCTTGCCATGAAGGACCCGCCGATTATGGCGGAGTTCTTCAATATGAACTATAGTTTATACCCTTAAAAAACGCGTTTGGCAAGGGAATGGGCCTTAAGATGTAATGCCCGGGCTCTAATGTCCCCTTAATCCCGGGTTGATATAATGGAAGCATAACGATGGGGCGTATCAGAAAGTAACCAGATATACCGGACAAAACCCTTAAAAAGAAACGGTCTTAAAAGAGGAGGCAGATAATATGAAAAACATGTTCGCAACCGACATAATAGCCTTTGTGGCGCTCGTCTCGGTCCTCGTCGGGGCGATAGCGCTCTCTTAACGGAAAGCCTCGATCCAGGGCCCGGAAGTCCGCTCCGGGCCTTTTTTTATTTAAGGACAAAAAAGAACCCGGGAGTATCCCGGGTTCTGACCGGCCCTTTCGGGGTCCCGCCCGGAAGACATTCATGTCTTCGGGTGTTTTTTCCGTCCGTTATCCTTCGTACGTGACCTGTACATGGACTATCCGTCCGGCGTTTTCAGGGTCCCCCACGACCACGGCATTCTTCGTAGCGTCAGAGAGCTGCTCGTCGACCATGCTCAACGACTGCAGCCCCGCATAGCCGACAAGACCGCTTTCGCATATCCGCGTGCTATTGAAGCAAATCGATATGGTCGTGTCTTTGCCGATCTTGAACGGCACTATCCTTTCCGAGGGCCCCATGAGTCCGGGGATGAAGGTGTCCACAAGAACCTCCTGCCTGTCAAGGTTGATCGCCGCCAGTTTGCCGATAAAGGCCGAACTCGGCGAGAGCATCACCTGCGAGCTTTTGGCAGGGGCTTCTTCCTGCGAGCGCCACGTCGACCCGCTCATATACCCGGCCGCGGAATAGCCGCTTAAGACCAGCAGTATGAAGAGCGTTACTAAACCAAGGTTTCTCGCGATCTTCATCATAAA
>DAIDBB010000561.1 GCA_027310325.1 bacterium
CTGCCGCACATTTCCGCAAATTGTCTGGCCGCGTCGATGCCCCTGTAGTCTGCACTGTTAATATCAAGATATTTAATTTTTAATTCCGCACTTATTGCCCTTGCTATAGTTGTCTTCCCCGTCCCGCTTGGCCCGGTAAGAAGAAAAGCCTGCGGCCTGTCCGGTTGCGATAGCCGCTGTTTCAGATTCTCTACAACATCTCTCTGACCGACGACCTCATCAAAGGTCGAAGGGCGATACTTGACATGTAAGCTCATAATAGTTCCTCCTCTTTTTATATGGGGGCGAGGCCCCTATTTTTTAAAACCGATTTAATTCCCCGCTCATCCGCCTTTCAAGAATTTCCCTTTTACGCGCATTAAGCTTCTCTGTATATGCCCGCTCCGCCTGCTCATCAGCACTTAAGGCGGGAGTAAGTGTTCCATCGTCCTTAAGGCCTTCTTCGGAGCCCTGCTCAGTAACCTCGATGCACGCCGTCCTATCATCCGCATTTTGAGCTTCACCCGATTCGGGTATGGCTGAAAAAAGCGCACTCTCAATATCCGGGGTCCGCCATTCCGGCTCCTTGATGTTCAACGGTCCGGCAGACATGTTATGTATTTTCGGATTAACCCTATAGTCGGTCGAGGGACGCCCTCCTTTTACTCCCGAAGGGTTATCGATTTTAAGGAGCCATCCGCAGGCCTGTAAATGCTCAAAGGAGTCCTTTACCTGTTTGCTGTTTTTCAGGCCTGACCATCCCTTTTGCTGTATCATGGCAATTTTCATAAGGTTAATTTCCGGATTCTCGATAAGATAGTCCGCGATCCGCTGAGCGCCTTTCTCGGCATCTGTCGAGCTAAGGAGCTTATAAATTCTTTTAGCGTGTGGCCACAGGTAACTTTCGGCGATGGATATGGCCTCTTGCATCGTTTCCCTGCTTACGGGCTCTGTACTTGAGGTCCCGTTACTCCTTTCTATTACCCGTATACAATGGAGTACTGAGGCCAGGCGGGCCACCAAGTAAGGGTACTTGTTCAAGTGGCTCTTAAGGGCCGCCTCATAGG
>DAIDBB010000578.1 GCA_027310325.1 bacterium
CGGCTACAGGCTCCGGGAGGGGGCCCTCGGCGAGGTTTATTATTTCACCATCTCCCTTTACCCGTATAAAGCCTTTTGTAAGAAGGCTTTCTGAAAGTTCTCCGGAGGTCCTGCCTTTTGCCGGAACGGAGAAACCCAGCAGGGCCGTTTTCCCATGACTGCCGGAGATAAGCTCGTTGGATGCGGATTCAGGGTCATAAGACTTGATGGCTGCGCCGCAGTCCGGGCAATGTACGCGGCCCGCCCTCGCGAAGAGGAGCCTCAGGTAATCGTTAAGCTCTGTTGCCGTGCCAACGGTGCTCCTGCTCGTCCGCACCGGGTTTTTCTGCTCCACGGCTATGGCGGGGCGGATGTTCCTTATCGAATCGAGGTCGGGCCTGTCCATACGTTCGAGGAAAAGACGGGTGTAGGTCGAAAGGGACTCTATGAACCTCCATCTGCCTTCCGCGAAGAGCGTATCGAAGACAAGCGACGATTTGCCGGACCCGCTCGGGCCCACGACCGAGGTTATCCTGTCGTGCGGGATCCTTAAACTGAGGTCCTTCAAGTTGTTTTGCCTGAGCCCCTCGATGATGAGCTCGTCCTTCGGGCCTTCTCCGGGTATCTCGAAGGCAGGGGCCGTCTTTGTTCTTCTCTTTGGCATCTGTTCCCGTTATTACTTCCAAGTGTCGAATAGGAAATTATACCTTAAAGACGGGCTTATTTCCAGAATGGGGAGGTATCGGAGGGTTGGGGCTTCGG
Source organism: bacterium (assembly GCA_027310325.1). Taxonomy (GTDB): domain Bacteria; phylum Desulfobacterota; class GWC2-55-46; order GWC2-55-46; family GWC2-55-46; genus JAKAIQ01. The sequence goes on from DAIDBB010000578.1 coordinate 742, forward strand.
CCGGGCGGGAAGCAAGGCTTCCCTTATTGTACCGGCGCGGTGGATATCTTCAGGGGTTCTATCCCTATGCCGCGAAGGAGCGATTCGGCGTGGGGGCTATTTGTGCGGAGCCACCTTTCGTAAAGGCGGAGGATGTCCCTTGACGAAGTGAGCCTGCTTTTCTCGCTCACCTCCGTAAGGACGTCTACGAAAAGCTTGAATTTGGCCGAGAGCTCCGAGAAAAGCGACGGGACCGTCGAATCGGCCCCCTCGTTGTGAAGGGAGGCAAGGCGTCCGTAGGAAGCGGCGCCCATCAGCATGTAGTAGTCTATGTCGATTATCTTTCTTTTGAAGCTGTCGGAGAAAAAGCCCGAGGTGAAGAGCGATATGTCGCCGAGCTGCTTCATCAGATGGGCCTGCCTCGCGCTTCCGGCGCCGATGGCCTTCATGTAGGCTATTGCCAGAGGCTCGGTGCCGAGGTTTTCCGAAAGGATGAACCCTTCGAGAAGCGTCGAGAGATAATACTCGACCATTTCGTTGGTCTTTACCTTCTGGTGTCTGATGGCCCCTTTGACCAGGTCCTTGAAGTGTTCTATGGGCGTCACATTCGTGATCATAACGGCTTAATTTTACAGCGCGGCGGACAAATAAATCCGTAACTCATGTTACCGGCCCAATGTAGCCAAGAAAGGTTACATTTGTTATGTTAATTATACATTGATGGCCCCCATTTTTTCAAGTTTTTAAAGGAAAAACGGGTTATTGGGGGCATTTTCAAGAAATAAGCGCCTTTTAGCACTCTTTTGAAAAGAGTGCTAAAATTAGCTTGACAAAGCAAAAACCCGCACCTATATTTAATAAATCAAAAAATCCTGGTTCCTTGGACAGGAAACTATTGCCCGCTTCCGGCGGGTAATTGAACTTCTGATAAATAATAAACACGGAA
>DAIDBB010000584.1 GCA_027310325.1 bacterium
GTAAGGTCCACGCCCCTTCGGAGAGACTTTTTAATGGATTAATCGGGGGATCTCTATTAAAATTATTGGTATTATGAAGAATGCCTATACAAATCCCGGGAGGGTCGTTGTGGCCATGAGCGGCGGGGTAGATTCCTCCGCGGCCCTCGCGATCCTCAAGGAAAGGGGTTTCGACTGCATAGGCGTATCCATGCAGCTCTGGGACTATTCGAAAAAAGAGGACGCCCTGGGAGCCACGGCCGGAAGCTGCTGCTCGCTTGACGACATTAACGACGCCAGGAGGGTGGCCGATGGTCTCAACGTCCCTTTTTACGCCGTAAACGTCGAAGAGGCCTTCGGACGGGAGGTCGTCGATTATTTCATAAAGAGCTACGCTTCCGGCGAGACCCCGAACCCCTGCGCGAAATGCAACCAGGTGCTTAAGTTCGAGGTGCTCTTAAGGAAGGCCCTCTCTCTCGGGGCCGATTATCTGGCGACCGGCCATTACGCGAGGATAATCCCCGACGGTCCCGGACACAGGCTCCTTAAAGGCGTTGACAGGGACAAGGACCAGAGCTACTTCCTCTTTACCATGACGCCCTCGCAGCTATCGAGGGTGCTTTTCCCCGTTGGGTCGTTAACTAAAACGGAGGTGAGGGAGTACGCCAGAAAGATAGGCTTAAGGACTTCTGAGAAGAAAGAAAGCCAGGACATATGCTTTGTCGAGGAGCCTCGATACGCGGAGTTCCTGTCGGCGAGGGTACAGGGCAGAATCGGCGAGATAGTCGACGCCTCCGGCAAGGTCCTCGGGACCCATTCCGGGCTCTTTAATTATACCGTCGGGCAGAGAAAGGGCCTTAACCTTTCGGGCGGGCCTTTTTACGTCTCGGCCATCGACGCCGCGAATAACCGCCTCATAGTGGGCCCCGCCGAAGGCCTTTACTCCGAGGGTCTAATCGCCCGGGAGATGAACTGGATCGATAAGGACGCAAGGGAGTTGGCCTTGAAGGGGGGGCTTACCGCGACCGCGAAGGTCCGCTACAGGCACCCCGGCGTCGAGTGCGTCGTTACCGCGATAGACGGCAGCCGCGCAAGAGCCGTCTTTAGGACCCCCGAGAAAGCTGTCACTCCCGGACAGGCCGTCGTATTTTACCGGGAAGACGCGGTCCTCGGCGGCGGCTGGATAGAACGGGCCGTTAAGGACAAAGAGGGGTTGGAATGACGCTTACGGGAAATGGGATGGGAATAAGGGTGGTATCGGTCTCCACCCTGGGCTGCAAGTCTAACCAGTACGACTCTTCGGCCATCGAGGATATCCTGAAGGAAGAGGGGAGGCTCGATATTGTGCCGTTCCCCGGGCCGGCGGACGCCTACATAATAAACACCTGTACCGTAACGGGAAGGACCGACAGTCAGTCGCGCCAGCTCATAAGAAAGGTCCGCAGAATCAACCCGGACGCGATAGTCATAGTCACGGGCTGCTACGCGCAGGTCTCGCCCACTGAGGTAAGCCGGATAGAAGGCGTCGATTACGTGCTCGGCAATCCGCAGAAAGGCGAAGTGCTTAAGTACCTACGGATGGGCAGGCAGAAGTCCGCGAAAACCGTTGTAGGGGACTGCGGGGAGGGCGCCCCCCTTACCCTCAAGGCCCGGGGTTCAATGGGCCGGACAAGGGCGAACCTCAAGGTCCAGGAGGGGTGCAACAGGAGCTGCTCCTACTGCATAATACCGATGGCCCGCGGCGCGTCAAAGAGCGTTACGCTCGAGGGTGTAGAGCGCGAGATCGACACGCTCGTTGGGGCTGGCTTCAAGGAGATCGTCCTTACAGGCATACACCTCGGGGCCTACGGCGCCGACCTCGGCATACCGTCCGGCATAACCTCGGTACTCGAGCTTATCGAGAAAAGGGGCTACCCCTGCCGTTTTAGATTGAGTTCCCTCGACCCGGACGAGGTGACGGATGGGCTTATAGATGTGCTTAAATCTTCCAGGAGGGTCTGCAACCACCTCCATCTGCCGCTCCAGAGCGGGGACGATACCGTCATTAGAAGGATGAAAAGGCCTTATACCGGTGCCTTGTTCGGCCAGAAGGTCTTAAGGCTCGCCGAAGAAGTCCGGGATATATCGATCGGGGTCGACGTGATAGCGGGGTTTCCCGGAGAGGGCGAAAGGGAGTTCGAGAATACTTTTTCGCTACTGAGGGACCTTCCCGTCTCCTACCTCCACATATTCCCGTTCTCGAAAAGGCGCGGCACCGCCGCGGCTGGATTCTACGGGCATGTTGTTCCGGCGATTATAAACGAGAGGTGCGCGAGGCTTAAAGAGCTCGATTCGCTTAAAAGGGAGAGGTTCTTCAGGGGTTTTATCGGCAGAAAGGCCGAGGTCCTTGTCGAGTCGTCAAGGGATAAGGCTACGGGGAACCTCAAGGGCAGGGCGCGCAATTACTTGCCTGTTGTCTTCGAAGGCAAGGACGCGCTTAAGGGGACGCTCGCGGAAGTCGTTCTTGAAGGGTTTACGACCGAGCGCATGTCCGGGATAATTTCAGCCGTTCAGTAGGCAGGATTCTCAACCCAGTTCCTTTTCTATCTTCGCTATCGCCTTTCTCGATTCCGAAAGGGCCTTGCCCAGGTGCCTCGACTTATTCATGGAGAGCACCAGGCAGAGCCCCTCCTTGAGGGTGCATATTGTAAGCCTTGAGTTCCCGGTGGAGATCGAAACCGCCTTTACCTGGCCCGGTTCCTTAAGCCGGGCCGCGGCGTCCTGAACTATATTTAAGATCACCCCATTGTGCGCGCCTATGAGGTCTATCTCGACAGAGGGGGCCGCCGCGAAAGACGCCACGACCTCTCCGTCGAGACTCAGGAGCACCGCCCCCTCGGCCCCGCTTTTTTTCGCCAACTCTGTCAATATGAGGTTGAATGGCATTTGAAACCTGCCTCTGAAGCCCTGCCAGCCGATGACACCGGTAACGCCGGGTAAGGAGGCCTAAAATTTTACAGAGATTATCTTCGAAACACCCGGCTCCTGCATGGTTATGCCGTAAAGGGCGTCGGCCATCTCCATCGACTTCTTGTTATGTGTTATCAGGACGAACTGGCTCAACTTCGACATCTCATGGACGAACCCGTTGAACCTGTCGATGTTCGCGTCATCGAGAGGCGCGTCCACCTCGTCGAGGAGACAGAACGGGCTCGGCTTTATAAGGAAGATGGAGAATATGAGGGAGGTCGCCGTAAGGGCCTTCTCTCCGCCCGAAAGGAGCGTTATGTTCTGGAGCCTTTTGCCCGGCGGCTGCGCGACTATCTCGATCCCGGATTCCAGTATATCGCCGTCATCTGAAAGCCGGAGCTCAGCCTTGCCCCCGTTAAAGAACTTCGGGAAGGTCTCCTGGAACTTCGCGTTGATCTCGTCGAACGCGCTCCTGAACTTTTCGCGCGTGGTCCTGTTGATCTTGGTTATGGCCGTATGGAGGCTTTCGACCGACCGGGTGAGATCTGCCTGCTGGTCGAGGAGGAACTGGTGCCTCCGTTCGAGGTCCGCGTATTCCTCAAGGGCGGACAGGCTCACTTCGCCAAGGGAGGCTATCTTTTCCCTCAGTCCTTCTTTCTTCGCCTCAAGGGACCCGATGTCCGCAACGCCTTCGCCCTCCTCGGATTGTCCGCACCCTTCCGGCTCCGGGCTGAACGTCTCTATGTCGATGGAGTACTTCTCGGCCATCCTTTCCTTGAGGTTCGCGGCCCCCAGCTCCATCTCCTTAAGCTCTATCGAGAGCCGGCCCTTCAATTCCTGGAGCTCGTTGAACCTGGACTTTATCCCCTTGAGCTCCGAATCTATTTCCTTTACACGGTTATTAAGTTCTTCGAGGCGCTCGTTCCTTGCCACGCCGTCCTTACGCGCCTCATCGGTCCGCGTAAGGAGCTCCTCGAGACGGGCCTTGAGCGCCGTTATCTCTTCGAGCTTCCGGGCAGACTCGGCCTTGCCCCGGTCGATCTCTTCTTCCCTGGACCGAATCCTGCCGGCGGTCTCCCCTATGGACCTTTCCTTTTCGGAGATCTGGTTCTTAAGCGATTCGTAACGCTCTTTCGCCTGGGCTATGGTCACCTTTATCTCGGTCACCTCATGCGTAAGCTTCTCTTTTTCCGCCGCTATCGCGGATATCTCGCCCTGAAGGGCCACGGCGGACGCCTCTTTTTCAGCGGCGCTTATTTCAAGCCCTTCCCTTTCCGCCGAGAGGGCCGCCTTTTTTGCGGCTATCTCGGTAAGCTTTGCGACCGATTCGTCTATTTCGGCGCTCAGGGCCGCCGTCAAGCCGGTAAGCCTCGCGAACTCGTCTTCCTGTATCTTGATCTCGCTTTCAAGGTTTACCTTGGCGATATCCGCCGCGTGAAGCCTTTCCCTCAGGGCGTCAAGCGAGGGCTTTGCGGAAAGTATGGCTTCCTCGACGTCTTTCATCCCGGCTTCAAGCCCCGAGATCCTGGATTCAAGCTCCCCGGTTCTTACGCGGAGCCTTTTTATCTCGCCCCTTCTCTGAAGGATGCCCGTATCGGAGGCGTTTGAAGAGCCCCCGGTTATTATCCCCTGCGGGTCTATGACCTCGCCTTCAAGGGTGACTATCGTCTTGAACGAGCCGTTCTGCTTCCAGACATCCATGGCGCTCTCAAGGTCCGGGACGACGATGGCGTCCCCCAGTACGCAGCTTACTACCGAGTCGTAACCTTCTTTTATCCGTATCTCGCTTAAAAGCTCCTTCGCGCCCGGATAATTGACGGTCCCGGCCTGGACCGGCAGAGGGGTCCTTACCGCCCTGGCCTCTTTTACCGGCACGAAACTGCCCCTGCCGACGCTATTTTTCTTAAGATACTCTATTGCATCGAGGCCCTCTTTCTGGCTCTCGACTATTATGTACTGGAGCCTCTCGCCCATTACGGCCTCAACGGCCTTCTCGTAGCCGGCGTTCGTCTCGATGACGTCCGCTACGAGCCCCCGGACCCCGGCGTCATTCCTGCGCATTATCGCCTTTGCCCCGTCCTTGAGGTTCTCGAAGTTCCTTTCCGTCTCCTCAAGAGTGGCCATACGAGCGGATGCCCTGGTGAACTCGTCTTTAAGGCCCGTAAGCTCCGACTCGCCGGCGGCCTTTTCCTTTTCGAGGGAGTCAAGCCGGCTCTTCGCGGCCGCAAGTTCGACCTCGATCGACTCCTTTTCCGCCGAAGACCTTTTTATCTCCTCCTTCAAGGACGCAAGCGGGCCTTCCCTTAACGAGAGCTTCCTCGCGGCGTCTTCCTTTTCGGATGCCGCCTTCGACTCCTTGTGGCGAAGGTGTTCCTCGTCCTTCAAGAGGGACTGAAGAAAGTGGCGTATGTCCGTAAGCCGCGCGGTTATCTTCATGGATTCGGCCGCGCGCATGCCGCGGACCTCTTCCTTTTCCTTAAGCTGCGAAGCGAGCGCCGCGAGCCTCCCGGCGCCCTCATCGAGCTTCCGGGCCGTATCCTTTATGAGAGAGTCGACCCTTGAAACTTCCGCGTTGAGCCGTTCGACGTCCTGCGCGGTGCTTACCCTGTATTCCTTGAGTTCCTCTATCTCCCGGAGAAGCCTTTCTTCGTCCCTCCTTATCTCCTCGGCCCTCATTTTGGCCAGCGCGCTTGTCCGTTCCTCTTTCTGTATGAGGCTTTCAAGCTCGAATACTTTTTCTCTTACGGCCTTGTATTCGCCCTCCTCCTTCAGATAATCGACCTTTATAGTCTCTGAAAGCGCCTCTTTTTCGCTCGTGAGGGTCGAGAGGGCCACCTCTTCGTCCTTCACCCCTTCGAGTCTCTTCGACGCGCCTTCCAAAGCGTCCTTGAGCTCTTTCAATTCGAGGGACGAGAGCATGAGCTCTACGGACCTTAGCTCTTCCCTTAAGACCTTGTACCTCTCGGCCTTTTTTGCCTGCCGGTTAAGAGAGTTAAGCTGCCTTTTGACCTCGCTTATGATGTCATTTACCCTTGTAAGGTTTTCCTTTGTCGCCTCGAGCCTCCGGAGGGCCGCCTCTTTCTTGTGTTTGAACTTGCTTACGCCGGCCGCCTCCTCGAATATCACCCTTCTTTCCTCGGGCTTGGCGTTAACGAGCCAGCCTACCTGGCCCTGCTCGATTATCGAATAAGCCCTCGTGCCGATGCCTGTATCGGTAAAGAGGTCGACGATGTCGCGGAGCCTTGACGGGACCTTGTTTATGTAATACTCGCTCTCGCCGGACCTGTAAAGGCGCCTGGAGACCTCTATTTCGGTGAAGTTCGCGAACATGGCGGGGCCGAGGCCCTGCTCGTTGGCGAAGGTGAGGGTCACTTCAGCCATGCCGAGAGGTTTTCTAGACTCGCTGCCGGTGAAGATGACGTCCTCCATGTGCTTGCCGCGCAGGTGTCTGGCGTTCTGCTCTCCAAGCACACATCTGATGGAGTCGACTATATTACTCTTGCCGCACCCGTTCGGCCCGATTATGGCCGAAGTGCCAGCAGGAAAGCTGAAAGTGACTTTATCGACAAAGGATTTAAATCCGTGGATTGTGAGCTTTTTTATCCTCATAGGTTCCTCTTATTATTGGCTCAGAATCGTAGCAAAGTTTTGACCCTTTGTAAAGTAAAAAAATACCATAGAAAGTATGAAAAATGCCTGCATAATACTATATATTGGGTAGATGGGGAAAATGCGAATGTCTCTGTTTTTTCTTTTTTTTGTAGATTGGCCTGAATCGGGATACCCCTTTTTTATAACAGAACATATGGTCTCACAAATACGATTGATTATCAATTTCTAAAAGACGCTTTTAGAAGGTTTTGAACAGGATTTTTATGGCACATGGGTTATATTTTATTGCCTATAGAGAGGAATTTGCGTCAAGGAGGTGTTTTCATGCATGAGGATGAGAGGAACAGGCCTTGGATCGGCGAACTTTTGCGGGAGCCAAGAAAAACGCGGTGGTCGCGGGGGGGGGGGCTGACAGCGACCGTTCATGTAAGTAGATTATGAGTCCTGACGAAAAAGGCCCGGACTTTTTTGTCCGGGCCTTTTTCGTCAGGCGGTCAGAAGTTCTCTTTTCGATGTTTTACTTTTTTTGCTGGTTCTTTTTTTTTTAGCTTTCTTAATTGGGTACTTGAGTGCCGCCTGCGCGGCCGCCAGCCTTGCTATAGGCACCCTGAAAGGGGAGCAGGACACGTAGTCAAAGCCGTTCCTGTGGCAGAACTCGACCGATGACGGGTCTCCGCCGTGCTCGCCGCATATGCCCACCTTGAGCCCGCCTTTGGTCTGCCGCCCCTTTTCAATAGCTATTTTTATAAGGAGCCCCACACCGTCCTGGTCCAGCGACTGGAACGGGTCGTTTTTAAGTATCCCGGTCTTCTTTTCATCGACGTAGTCGGGCAGGAACCTCCCGGCGTCGTCCCGTGACATCCCGAGGGTCATCTGCGTAAGGTCGTTGGTGCCAAACGAGAAGAAATCCGCTACAGTCGCTATCTGGTCGGCCAGGAGCGCCGCCCTCGGGACCTCGATCATGGTTCCGATAAGGTATTTTATCTTTATATGATGCTCGTCCATGACCGCGTCGGCCACTTTTCTGGTCCTGTCGGCGAGTATCGACAGCTCTTTTGCGTCTATTATGAGCGGAAGCATTATTTCGGTTTCGATGTCCAGGCCCTTTTTCTTGCATTCGCAGGCGGCTTCGATTATGGCCCTGACCTGCATGTCGAGTATCTCGGGGTAGGCTATGCAAAGTCTCGAGCCGCGGAGCCCCAGCATCGGATTTGCCTCGTGGAGCCTGTCGATCCTTCTTTTTACGTGGTGGAATGGCAGGCCCAGCATCTGGGCGAGGTGTTTTTGCTCGTTTTCGGTATGGGGGACGAATTCATGCAAAGGGGGGTCGAGGAGCCTTATGGTAACGGGCCTTGAAGCCATCACCCGGAATATCCCGATAAAGTCCCTTCTCTGGAAGGGCAGGAGCTCATCGAGAGACTTTTTCCTTGTCTCCTCGTCATCCGCGATTATCATCCTCTGTATGGCGATCCTCCGGACGTCGGTATCGAAGAACATGTGCTCGGTCCTGCAAAGCCCTATGCCCTCGGCCCCGAGGCGAAGCGCGTTTTCGGCGTCGTAAGGGGTGTCGACGTTGGTCCTTACGGCGAGGACCCGGACCTCGTCGGCCCATTTCATGAGCATGTGGTAGGCCTTCGGAAGCTCCGGCTTTATGAGGTTGAGCGACCCCCGGAAGACCTCCCCGGTCGAGCCGTTTATGGTTATGGCGTCGCCTTCCTTTACGACGGTGTTCCCGACCGAGACCGTTTTCTGGTCATAGTCTATCGCGAGGTCTTCGCAGCCGACTATGCAGCATTTTCCCCAGCCCCTGGCGACGACCGCCGCGTGGGAGGTCTTTCCGCCGGTCGCGGTAAGTATCCCCTTGGCCGCGTGCATCCCGCCAACGTCCTCGGGGCTCGTCTCCTTTCTGACGAGTATCACGTTTTTGCCCTCGGCGGTCCTGTCCTCCGCGTCCTTTGCGGTAAAGACCACCTGCCCGGAAGCCGCTCCGGGAACGGCCGCTATGCCGGTCGCGAAAAGGGATTTCTTCAGTTCGTCACTTGCGATATTCGGGTCTATGACCGGGTAGAATATTCCCTCTATGTCCTTGTCGGATATCCGAAGGAGCGCTTCCTCTCTTGTTATGAGCTTCTCTTCTACCATGTCAACGGCTATGCTGAACGCGGCCATCGGAGACCTCTTGCCGGTCCTGCATTGGAGGATGTAGAGCTTTCCCTCCTCTATCGTGAATTCTATGTCCTGCATGTCCCGGTAATGTTTTTCAAGCCGGGTCCTGACGTCGCAGAGCTGCTTGTATATCTTCGGCATGAGCTTTTCGAGGTCGTTAAGGTGGATGGGCGTGCGGATGCCCGCAACGACGTCCTCTCCCTGGGCGTTCATGAGGAGGTCGCCGTAAAAGACGTTCTCGCCGGTGTTCGGGTCCCTGGTGAAGCAAACCCCGGTGCCGGAGGTGTCCCCCATGTTGCCGAAGACCATCTGGACCACGTTTACCGCCGTGCCGAGGAGCCCGTTTATCTTCTCGACCCGCCTGTACGTTACGGCCTTCTCCGCCATCCACGACCCTATGACCGCTTCTATGGCGCCCCAGAGCTGCTCCTGGGGGTCCTGAGGGAAGTCCTTGCGCGTATGCTCCCTGTAAACCCCCTTGAGCTTCGGTATCAGGGCTTCGAGTTCCTCCTCGTTTACGTCGGTATCGAGGACCGGGCGGCGGGTATTGAGCCTGGCCCTTGTCTTCCTCTCTTTTATTTCGTCGAACTCCTCGTCGAACTTCCTTCTGGGAACTCCCATGGCCGTCGACCCGTACATGATTATGAAACGCCTGTAGGCGTCGAGTGCGAACCGCCTGTTGTTCGTCTTTCTGGCGAGCCCCTCGATGGTCCTGTCGTTAAGCCCAAGGTTGAGTATCGTCTCCATCATGCCGGGCATGGACCTCGCGGCTCCCGACCTGACCGAGACGAGTAGCGGGTCGGCCGCGTCGCCGAGCTTCTTGCCGGCAAGTTTTTCGAGACGCGCGAGGTTCTTTTCGACCTCGGACTTGAACCCTGCCGGGAGCTTCCTGGAGTTCTTATAATAAAAGTCGCAGACCTCTGTTGTAATTGTAAACCCCGCCGGCACGGGAAGCCCTATATTGGTCATCTCCGCCAGGCCCGCGCCTTTGCCCCCAAGGAGTTCCTTCATACCCCCGTTTCCTTCGGCCTTACCGGCGCCGAAGAAATATACATTCTTTCTGGCCATAAAAAATATTCCTCCAAATAATAATCTGTATTGAACCTTGCTTTAAAGAAGGCAAAGAATGAGAAATCCCCGGGAGGTCCGAAAAACCGGAGAAAGAAGATTAACAAAAAAGAGAGAGAAAGTCCACCAGGTAATCAAGCCCAGGCGCGGAATACGGCGCGCAGCCCATCCGAAGGGTAAAAACAGGCCCTAAAAGGCCGACCCGTAAGGACTTTTATACCCCTTGACAGCAAATTAAATCCTTCATATTATAAAAGGATATTTTTTTATAGATACGGGAGCTATTATAGCACGGAATTCCCTGTCGCGGGCCTCAAAATGACGGCCCCGCGCCAGCGGCTCGCCGATTCCAAAGAATAGGAACAGTTTATAGATAAGAGAGGGGAAATGGCCCAGGAACAGATACCGGTATATATAGAAGATGAAATGAAAAAGTCGTACCTCGACTACGCGATGTCCGTCATCGTCGGGAGAGCCCTTCCGGACGCGAGGGACGGACTTAAGCCGGTGCACCGGAGGATCCTCTACGCGATGCACGAGATGGGTCTTGAATCCAACAAGCCCTACAAGAAATCGGCCCGCGTTGTCGGAGACGTCATGGGTAAATACCACCCCCACGGCGACATGGCCATATACGACGCGATAACAAGGATGGTGCAGAGTTTTTCCCTCAGGTACCCCTTGATCGACGGGCAGGGGAACTTTGGCTCGATCGACGGCGACCCGCCGGCGGCCATGCGCTATACAGAGGCAAGGATGGCGCGCCTTGCCGGCGAGCTCCTTAAAGACATAGAAAAAGAGACGGTCGATTTCGTTCCGAACTACGACGGCGCGTCGAAAGAGCCTATTGTTCTTCCGGCGGCCTTCCCCAACCTCCTCGTAAACGGCTCATCCGGCATAGCCGTCGGCATGGCAACAAACATGCCGCCCCATAACCTCTCCGAGGTGATAGACGCCCTTATATACCTCATAAAGAACCCCGAGGCACAATTGAAGGAATTGATGAAGCTCATCCCCGGGCCCGACTTTCCGACCGCCGGGTTCGTGTACGGCACAAAGGGGATAAAGGAAGCGTATGCCACGGGAAGGGGCGTTATACAGGTTAGGGCCAAGGCCACGGTCGAGAAGAACCCTCGGACCAACCGCCAGTCCATAGTCATAACAGAGATCCCGTACATGGTCAACAAGGCCAAGCTAATAGAAAGCATCGCCGACCTTGTTAGGGACAAGAAGATAGAGGGCATATCCGACGTACGCGACGAGTCCGACAGGGAGGGGATGAGGATAGTAGTCGAGCTCAAGAGGGACGAGGTTGCCGAGGTGATAATTAATAACCTCTATCTCCACACCCAGATGAAGACCTCCTTCGGGATAATAAACCTCGCCCTTGTGGACGGCCAGCCCAAGGTCCTGCCGCTGCCGTCGCTACTCCGAGAGTTCGTGCGCTTCAGGAAAGAGGTCGTCACCAGGCGGACCATCTTTGAGCTCAAGAAAGCAAAGGAAAGGGCCCATATATTGGAGGGCCTGAAGATCGCCATAGATAACCTCGACGCCGTTATTAAGCTCATAAGGGCGTCCAAGGGGCCGCAGGAGGCCAAGGCCGGACTTATAAAGAACTTTAGCCTCTCCGACATCCAGGCCCAGGCTATACTCGACATGAGGCTCCAGAGGCTTACGGCTCTTGAGCGGGAGAAGATCGTCGAGGAGTACAAAGAGGTCCTCAAGCTCATAAAGCACCTCGAAGAGATACTCGCCAGCGAAAAGCTCCTCATGAACGTCATCGTAGACGAGCTCAAGGAGATAAAGGAGCGGTACGGCGACGAGAGAATGACCCAGATAGTCGAGGAGACCGCCGAGATAACCCTCGAGGATATAATAGCCGAGGAGGACATGGTCGTAACGATCACGAACGGCGGATATATAAAGAGAAACCCCACCAGCCTCTTCAAGATCCAGAAACGGGGCGGAAAGGGGAAGATGGGGATGAC
>DAIDBB010000589.1 GCA_027310325.1 bacterium
ACTCAACGTTACGCTGAACTTCTGTTGCTCATCATATAAAAAGCAATTCTCATGCCATATCATCAAAGAAACCGACCAAACCAGCACAAATCCTCCTACAGCCTGATTTATAAAGCAAAATTTCACATAAACCCTCTGTGCTCAAAGCCCTTCTGAAAGACGCAAGATCAAGAATCGTAAAATTTATTGACAACGGTAAAAAGCTTTATCGGGCGTTATTGAAAAAAGTTACATAAATATTGAAGGGTTATTGGATGTAATCGTTATGTAAAATAACTCGACATTGAAACAAGGAATTTTACAGTTAAATTTTTGCCAGTGAACCGTGCTCAATTTACGTCATAAGTCGGGATTTTCGGTAAAAATCCTCAACTTTATAGCAAATTGTGAAATGCAACAGGAGGAAGAAGTTGCAATGTCCCGGATATGCACCGCGGGGGTCAGGTCAAAAAAATGCTGTGCTAAAATTGTGCTAAATCTCTTCTAAATAGGTAAGAATTTTCAAAACAGGCAATTTCTTTGCTAATTGGCTAACCTATTGATTGATAAAGTAAAACGGGAAACCAAGCCTTATATCAAGGGATTATAGTTTTTATTCTTTTCACTTTCGGGAGGCGCGGGGGTCGGAGATTCGAATCCTCTCGCCCCGACCAGTTATTTCAAGGGGTTAGTCGATTCAGGGCTAATCCCTTTTCTGTTGATTGTGCCAACCTGTACAAAACCTCTATTCCACCCCGGAACTTCATACTTCTCCTATCCTAAAGGAAACTCCGAAAAATTCTTTTTTTGTTGTCATTGCAAGGAGCGGCGAAGCGCCCAAAAAAAATTCCGTAACAAGCTGTAATATAATGATTTTTCAGCCTTGACAGGGGGTCTTTTAGAGATAAAATTTAAGTATGAGATTTATGCTTGCTTAAATTCATTCACACGGGAGGTGAATTGTATGTTCCTCAAAGAAATAATGCAAAAAAGGATCGTGACATTGTCTCCGGAGGCGACCGTAAGGGAAGCCGCGAAGAAGATGAAAGACTACAGGGTCGGATACCTGCTGGTCACAAACGGGGAGAGCTTGAAGGGATGCGTGACCGATAGGGACCTTGTCCTTTGGCTCGCGGGAGGCAAGAACCCCGACGAAGTCAGGGTAGAATCCATAATGCAGTCCAATGTAGTAACGGCAGAGCCGGAAACCGATGTCTACGAGGCTTCAAAGATCATGGCTAGGAAGAAGATCAGAAGGCTTCCGATAGTGGAAGACGGCAAGCTTCGCGGCCTGGTATCCATCTCGGATATCGCCTCCATAGTCGAGGAAGAGGTCGATAACTTTCTCCATGTCGAAGAGGCCCATCAGATGTAATTTTTAAACCATCCGTTTTTTGAGGGTTTCAGCCCAAGCGGATGCATGAATCCGGAAGGCTTTCAGAAAGCTTTTCGGATTTTTTATGATTAAGATTCCTCATGCCGTCGCCCCGGTGCAGCTTGACCCAGCGCCTGCCGTGCAGCCGTAACAATGGGGGGCCGTTACGATTCTTCTCGATAAAAGTTTTCCGCTGTCAAAATCCTTCAGATGGCCAGGGGCCCCATGGTCGCATTTAAGACCTAGCATCTGGTTGAAGTCGCAGTCATAGAGAGAGCCGTCCCAGCCGACTGAAAGGGTCTCCTTGCACATAACGTTCCGGGCGGCGGGATTATAGGAATTGAGCAGACGTTCCATATAGGCCTTAAGATTGCCTGAATCCTGTAAGAATCTCAAAAACCTTCAAACGGGCAGATTGGTTAAAGTGAAAAGGCCCGTGAAACTCACGCCATGGCGTTTTTTGAGCTCCCTTCTGAAATCCGCCTCGATTGCCTTTTGCGGAGGGGGTAGGAACGCCCCGCACGGATTGTAGACGATATTAAGAGTAAGGCCGCTTCCATCCATTCCGTAACCTAGGGAATTTAGTCTCTTTAACGCCTCTATCGATGAGTCGAATACGCCAGCCCCCCGCTGCCTGTCCGTGGTCTCTGCCAGGTAATACGGTAGCGACGCTATAAGCTCCACCCTGTTATCGGCAAAGAACTGAGGAAGGTCCCCGTACCCCTCTTCCAGAAGGATGGTAAGGTTCGTTCGCGTCTTTACATGGCACCCGGCGTCCCGGGAGCCTTTGACCAGGTCTCTAAAGCCGGGGTTCATCTCCGGCGCGCCGCCAGTTATGTCGACAACAGGGAATCTTTCTTTTTTTATGACATCGAGGCAAAGCTCTATTATATGGCCGGGCATGGACTCGGTCCTTTTCGGGCCCGCGTCAACGTGACAATGACGGCATGCCTGATTGCAGACCTTTCCCACGTTTATCTGAAATACCTTTATGCCGGATGAAGTAATAGGATACTGTCCGGACTCTTTTAGTGTTTCGTCGAAAGGCTTTATCCGGAATCCCGTGTCGATGGCTTCGTTCATATGATTGCTACATGCCTATCTTTTCAGCCGCGTTTTTCATCTGTACGCCGTGGACAAGCGACGCGCCGCCCCTTATCGCCGCGGCCACATGTACCGCCTCGGTCATCTGCTCCCTGTTGGAGCCCTTTTCCAGGCACGCCTGAGTATACGCGTCTATGCAGTACGGGCACTGTACGGCATGGGCCACCGCGAGCGCAATAAGCGCCTTCTCCCGCTCGCTCAATGCCCCCTCGGCGAATACCGCGCCGTACCATTCACTGAATTTCTTCCATAGCTCCGGGGCCCCTTCGCCAATGGAAGAGAACTTGGCAAGGTCCTTGGGATTGTAATAAGTCTCCATGCTGACCTCCGTTTTTATTTGATAAAACTATCGTATAAGTTTGTACGCCGCGTTGTCAAGCGCATGTAAAGGGGCAACGCAGATTTACAACCGGAGGAACCCTGATACAATCGTTCATATGGGGAAAAAAGAAGAAAAGCGGGTAAAAGCCGAAGTCTGCCCGGTATGCGGCAACGCGATCGAGGACTGCGTATGTTGTCCGGAATGCGGCCACGTTTGCGCCTTGAACGCCGACGAGCTTTATTGCCCGGTCTGCGGGCCTGTTAAACCGCCTGAAAAAGCCCCTGAAACCTGAATTATCATCCTGCCGTAAGCCTGGCTTTCACTTTTCGGAGCGCGGCCTTAAGCTCCCTTGTGTTTTCCTCGAGGTATTTCTGCCTTCTTAATAGATACGCCGGGTGGTATACCGGCATTATCAGCCTCCCGCCGGCACTTACCCACGAGCCGGGCGTGAAGTCCTCATCCGGCGCGAGGTTAGAGAAGGCGGTTTTACCTACCGCTAGGACCACCTGTGGTTCGACGATCCTTATCTCTTTCAGGAGGTAAGGAAGAAAAAACCCTTCTTCCTCCTTTGTTGGCTTCCTTGTCTTAAGCCTTTTTGTTTCTACGGTCGGCCAGACCTTAACGACATTCGTTATGTAGAAGTCCTCGCGTTCTCGCTCGAATACTTCTTTTAGGACCGATATCAGGAACCTGCCCGCCCGTCCGACAAAGGGGCGGGCGAGTCTCGTCTCAACGCGGCCGGGCGCCTCGCCGATTATCATGAGGCCGCAGGGCGCGGGCCCTTCCCCAAACACAATGCTGGCCCCTTTAAACCCCCTGGTCTTTGCGCACGCCGACCTCAGGGACCTGAGGAGCCCTTCGAGTTCGGCTCTCTTCTTAAGATTGTCTTTATGTGAGGGCACGATAGGACGCGCTCTTAGAAGAGGGTCAGGGGACCCTGGCCGTTCTTGTCTTCTTCCCTGTTATCGGTCTTGGTCTCGGAGGGGACTCCGCCTTTATATATGTATCTTTCGAAAAGTTTCTGGTATGAAGTCCAGCTTGAGTCCTTCTCCCTTTCGTTTTCGGCAAGCGCCTGGACCGTCGAGACCTTCGCATCGAGGTCGTCGAGATAAGAAAGGATAATCGCCTCGATCGTCTTCGGCCTCTTGGGCGAGCCGAACTCAAGTTGCCCGTGATGGCTCAAGAGCATGTGCTTAAGGAGTACGGCGGTCTTTTCGGGAAAGCCCGGGAGGTCCCGTATCTTGTTATCGACGAGCTCAATGCCCATCGTTATATGGCCGAGGAGCCTGCCTTCATCGGTATAATCGAAAGACCTGCTGTACGAGAGCTCGTGGATTTTCCCGATGTCGTGGAGGATGGCCCCGGCGAGAAGGAGGTCTTTATTTATACCCTTCTTGTAGTGGCCGGTTATCTTCTCGGCAAGGCCGCATATCGAAAGCGTATGCTCGAGAAGGCCTCCTAGGTATGGATGGTGCATGCTCTTGGCCGCCGGGGCAAGGCTGAAGAGCCCCCTTATTCCCTGGTCTTTAAATATAGAGGACAAAAGTCCCTTGAGGCTCGTGTCCTTTATGCCGGATATTATGTTATCCAGCTCCTCCAGCATCACTTTGGGGTCTTTCCGGGAGGACGGCAGGAAATCCCTTATGTCGTATTCGCCATCGGCTACGGCGTTTATGGAAGTGACATTGACCTGGATGCCGCCCTGGTAGGCCACGGCGAAACCCTTTATCGAGACGACGTCGTTTTTCTGGAACCTTTTGCCGAGCTCTTCCGCGTCTTCCCAGACCCGGGCCTCGAGCTCACCGGTCGAGTCCATGAGCTTAATGTTAAGATAGGGCTTGCCGGACTTGCTTATTCCGGACTCTTTCCTCGTTACGAGGAAACTCCCGGTAACCTGATCTTTTTCCCTTATGTCTTTAATAAAGGTCTTTTTCATATGGAGCTTTAAGCCTTTCTCAGAGAGCGGCGCGTTTTTCCCTTTCGAGGAACCATTTCACGTAGCGCCCTACGCCTTCGTCCAGGCCAACCCTGGGCTTAAATCCGATCAACTTTTCGGCTTTGCGTATATCGGCATAGGTTATAGGCACGTCGCCAGGCATGGGGTCGCGGTATTTTATCCGGGCCTTCTTGCCGAGGCTTTTTTCTATGATGGAGATTAGCCCGCTGACCTCTATGGTGTTAGAGCCGCCGAGGTTTATGATCTCGTATTTGAAGGAGTTATAGAGCGCGTTCAGAAGGCCATGGATGATGTCGCCGACATACGTAAAATCCCTTCTAGCGCTTCCGTCTCCGTAAACCTCTATTTCGCGGCCCTCACGGAT
>DAIDBB010000591.1 GCA_027310325.1 bacterium
GAAAAGAGTGCTAAAATTAGCTTGACAAAGCAAAAACCCGCACCTATATTTAATAAATCAAAAAATCCTGGTTCCTTGGACAGGAAACTATTGCCCGCTTCCGGCGGGTAATTGAACTTCTGATAAATAATAAACACGGAAAGAGGAGGGAAGGTAAGTATGAAGATTAAACCGCTTCATGACAGAGTCATCGTAAAAAGGCTGGCCGAGGAGGAAAAGACAAAGGGCGGGATCATCATCCCCGACAGCGCCAAGGAGACGCCCGCCGAGGGAAAGATCATATCCGTCGGGCCCGGCAGGAGGGAAGACGGAAAGATACACCCCCTTGACGTAAAGGCAAACGACAGGGTCATATTCAGCAAGTACGCGGGCACCGAGATAAAGGTCGAGGGCGAAGAATTCCTCATCATGAAGGAAGAAGACATTCTCGGCATAATAGAGAAGTAAACCCAAGTCCTGACAGAGCGCTGAAAAACCCGGAATTTGTTAGGGTTGCTTAAAAAGCTCCAGATGCGGGCGTCGAGAGGCACGGTTTGAGGCGTACTTTGTATGTACGCCGCAATGACGAGCGACGAAGACAACGAAGCAGATGGACTTTTTCAGCAGCCTGCTAAAACCAAAAAAATAGAATTATATACCTAAGGAGGAATAGAGATGGCGGCAAAAGATCTTATTTTCAGTCATAGCGCCAGGAGCGCGATTTTAAAGGGCGTCAACACCCTTGCCGACGCGGTAAAGGTGACCCTGGGGCCCAGAGGTAGAAACGTCGTAATCGAGAAAAGTTTCGGTTCCCCTACCATAACCAAGGACGGCGTTACCGTAGCGAAAGAGATAGAGCTTGAGAACAAGTTCGAGAACATGGGCGCCCAGATGGTAAAGGAAGTCGCCAGCAAGACTTCGGACATCGCGGGCGACGGCACGACTACCGCTACCGTCCTTGCGCAGGCCATATTCAGGGAAGGGAGCAAGCTCGTCGCGGCAGGGCACAACCCGATGGACCTGAAGCGCGGCATCGAAAAGGCCGTTGAGACCGCCATAGGCGAGCTCAAGAAGCTCTCGAAGCCAGTGAAGGAAAAGAAGGAGATCGCCCAGGTCGGCACAATCTCCGCGAACGGCGAGACGACCATCGGCGAGATCATAGCCGAGGCCATGGAGAAGGTCGGCAAGGAAGGCGTAATAACGGTCGAAGAGGCGAAGGGGATGGAGACGCAGCTTAACGTCGTCGAGGGCATGCAGTTCGACAGGGGCTATCTCTCTCCTTATTTCGTAACCGACGCCGAAAGGATGGAGTGCGTCGTCGAGGACGCCTTCGTGCTCATCCACGAGAAAAAGATATCCAACATGAGGGACCTCCTTCCGCTTCTCGAGAAGATCGCGAAGATGGGCAGGCCCCTCCTTATAATCGCCGAGGACGTCGAAGGCGAGGCGCTCGCGACATTGGTAGTGAATAAACTCCGCGGCACTCTACAGGCCGCTGCGGTTAAGGCCCCAGGGTTCGGCGACAGGCGCAAGGCCATGCTCGACGACATAGCGGTGCTTACCGGCGGCAAGCTCATAGCCGAGGAACTCGGCATAAAGCTCGAGACCGTTGACGTAAAGGACCTCGGCAGGGCGAAGAGGATCGTCATCGACAAGGAAAACACCACCATAATCGACGGCGCGGGCAAGAAGGACTCGATCGAAGGCCGCATAAAGCAGATAAGGGCCCAGATCGAGGAGACGACTTCCGATTATGACAGGGAGAAGCTCCAGGAAAGGCTCGCTAAGCTCGCGGGGGGTGTCGCCGTAATAAACGTAGGCGCCGCTACCGAGACCGAGATGAAGGAGAAGAAGGCCCGTGTCGAGGACGCGCTCCACGCCACAAGGGCGGCAGTAGAAGAGGGCGTCGTGCCGGGCGGCGGTGTCGCCTACATGAGGACGCTCGCGGCTCTAGAGAAGCTCAAGCTCGAAGGCGACCAGATGTTCGGCGTCAAGCTCGTAAAGCGCTCGCTTGAAGAGCCGCTCCGCCAGATAGCCGCTAACGCCGGGGTAGAGGGCTCGATAGTCGTTGAAAAAGTAAAGAACGGCGCCGGGGCCTTCGGGTTCAACGCCGCTACCGAAAACTACGAGGACCTCGTAAAGGCCGGCGTAATCGACCCGACCAAGGTATCCAGGATAGCCATCCAGAACGCTTCTTCGATAGCGTCCCTCATGCTCACGACCGAGGCGATGATAGCCGAGAAGCCGAGGGAAGAAAAACCCATGGGCATGCCCCCCGGCGGGATGGGCGGGATGGGCGGCATGGAAGGCATGATGTAAGGTTTATGCAGTCAGGTATGTAACCGAAGGGGCGGCCAGTAGGCGCCCCTTTCGTATTTTAAGTGTTCTTGGATTCAAAGCAAAGACACTATTCAAATTTGACGGTCTCGAAAATCCTTTTTGAAGCTTTCCAACTCCAGTGTGTGTCATCAGGATAAAAGATATCTTGTTCACCTTTTTTTAGTTCATTAGATAATATGTTCTTAGTATCTATAAAATCATATTCCTTTGGTAATGATCTTAGTCTCTCAAAAAATACACTCCTCGGGAAGGAATTATTTATTATATAATCGTAGTAAAGATCGTATTTATCTACGACGGGCATAAAATACAGTTTAATATTTTTTCTCTTAAGTGTTTCTGCCATGTAATTTAAATTCTCATTTATTTTTTCAATTGACTCATCTGTGCCACGAAGTATCCCACCTATATCATCCTCATAAAATAATAACTTTCTCCCAGTGGTAAACAGTGGCATGCGAAGTTCTTTTATATATACTTCTGAAAAAAAGGCATTATCAGAGAACCTATACATCATATTGTATAATAAATATTTGAAATTTCCGTTATTAATAAAATGCACTTTTGGCAGTTGTGATTTGTTCTTCTCTTTATAATTATAATAAAAATTTACATCTTCTATATCGGCTGTCTTGCTAAAATCTAAGGTTTTCCCAAAATCTCTAGAACAATCTCTTTCAACTCTCTCAATTATTATGATTCTGGGTTTATATTGATCTATCCACCCACTATTTATCAAAAGACTTAGCACCATAAGAATGTTATTTTCATAGAATGGAATATTTAATACGTTAAAATTATTAAAAGTAGCAATATAATCCTGATAAACTCCTCCGGCGGAAAATGAGTCACCTATAGTTAAAACATCAAATTTTTCACCTTTAAAATTTATAAGGTCAATATGCTTCCGCGGTAAATCAATTATTGGTTTCCTTATTGTTGTAACATCTGCAATATAACCCATTCTGCTTAGATCCCCAGTTTTATAGGTTAACAAATTTTCTGTATACAATTTCCAAATCAATAAATTAAGGATGACGAATATTCCTAAAAGAGTAGCTATTATGGATACAAAAGTCTTAGGCTTCATGAGATTCCTAAAAATTAAAATAAAGAAATTCGCTGACCTTATTTAAGCACCATGTGCTGTATAAGGCTATAACGCCGATAAATAATACACTCTTCCATCCAGGCTTAAATTCTGTTGACATCTCATTTGAGTTTTTTGCCAGAAAAATAATCAAGAGTGCTACAGCTATAAAAGGCAAGGGGTTATTGATATTGGCCATAATGGTTTGCCAGACTCCATGAACAAACCCGTATTGTTTTGTGTAGGGCAGGATAAGCCCTAAGCCGCCGAGATTTAAATCCATTCCGTTCATTCCTAGCATTCCTTTAAAAACTTCAATAGCCTTGCTCCAGCTCCTGGCTCTAAAAAATATCCATGACATATTAATAAAATTGAATGTAATGACCCATGCCAGAATCTTTGGTATCGTGATATTCAATTTGGCCCACAGCCGTTGCATTACCATCGCTAAACCGTGCAAGAAGCCCCAGAAAATAAAAGTCCATCCTGCGCCATGCCACAATCCGCCTATCAGGAAAGTAATCATTAAATTTGATAAAATTAGTAATTTCGGTCTACGGTTTCCGCCCAAAGGTATGTACACATAATCTCTTAGAAATCTGCTAAGGGTCATATGCCATCTTCGCCAGAAGTCCTGTATGTTTATTGCTTTATATGGACTATTAAAATTGATTGGTAGCCTTATATTGAACCTTAACGCGCTACCCAATGC
>DAIDBB010000598.1 GCA_027310325.1 bacterium
GAGCCAGGATCAAACTCTCCAATTAAAACTACATGTTGTAAAGGTTTTTAAAGGTTGACAGGTTTGACTGTGCTTGCTATTTAGTTTTCAAAGAACAGATCTTTCGTGATCTGCAGTGCAGACTCACTCATTTTAATTTTAACACTTGGCACATCAGGTGTCAAGGTAATATAAGGAGTGTTCCGAACCGCAGCGAGATTTATGATTATATATTATCCGAAAAATATGTCAAGAGAAAAAATAATCAAAAACCACTTTTTTTTAAAAACCTTAATTTCAGGAAAAAATCACCTTTTTAAAGGATCTTTTTCCTACCTGGAGAAGGGCCTCCTTATTGGTCGAAACCTCTGCCTTTGGATCGACGACCTTCTCGCCGTTAACCTTAACTCCACCCTGCTCGATGAGCCTTCTCGCCTCCGACGTGCTCTTTAATAGCCCCGCCTTGACCATTACCCTGGGGAGCCACATCGCATCCCCCTCCGCTGCAATACTTACCTCCTCTATCTCTGTCGGCGTCTCCTTCTTGCTGAATAGAGACCTGAAATCCTCTGCGGCCTTTTCGGCCTTGTCCCTACCCCAGAAGCGATCGACCAGTTCGTAGGCGAGCGCCTCCTTGGCCTCCTTCGGGTGGACCTTCCCGGCCTTTATCTCATCCATCCTATCCTTCGGCGCGCTGCTTACAAGCTCGTAGTACCGCATCATGAGCTCATCCGATATCGACATGACCTTGCCGTAGATCTCGCCCGGAGGCTCGGCTATCCCTATATAGTTGCAGTAGGACTTGCTCATCTTCTGTACCCCGTCGAGCCCTTCGAGGAGCGGCATAGTTAATACTACCTGAGGCTCCTGGCCCATGTCCCTCTGGAGTTCCCTGCCGACAAGAAGATTAAAGAGCTGGTCCGTGCCGCCGAGCTCAACGTCGGCCTTCAACACAACCGAGTCGTACCCCTGTATGAGCGGGTAGAGAAACTCGTGAATGGCTATGGGACGGCCCTCCTTGTAGCGCTTGTGGAAGTCGTCCCTCTCGAGCATCCTCGCAACCGTATACCTCGACGCGAGCCTTATGAGGTCCTCCGTCGTAAGCCGTTCGGTCCATTCGCTATTGAATACGACCTCGGTCTTTTTCTCATCGAGTATCTTAAAGACCTGTGAGGTATAGGTCTTCGCGTTCCTGTCGACATCCTCGCGCGGAAGGGGCTTCCTTGTTTCGGACTTCCCGGAAGGGTCTCCTATCATGCCGGTAAAGTCCCCAATGAGGAGCAGCACATGGTGGCCGAGGTCCTGGAAGACCTTAAGTTCCTGTATAAGGACCGTGTGTCCCAGGTGTAGGTCAGGCGCCGTCGGATCGAAACCGGCCTTCACGCGAAGCGGTGTTCCCTTTTCGAGCTTCTTTAAAAGCTCGGCTTCGCTTATGATATTGAAGGCGCGCCTTTTTATCGCCTCAAGCTGTTTTCTGGGGTCGAGCATCCTCGTTATCATGGCAGTCCCGTCATGTAAGGGCCGGGCCCTTACATCGGCATCTTAATCCTTTCTATCCTGATGGCCTTGCCGTCCGCGGCGTTGACCGTGACGACCACGCCCTGGAGCTCGACGTCTTTTGTGGCGACATCGAACTTTACGGGCATCTGGGTCGTGAACCTCTGGAGTATTATGTCCTTACGCATCCCTATGACCGAGTCCATCGGCCCGGTCATCCCGGCGTCCGTTATGAAGGCAGCGCCGTTCGTGAGTATCCGCTCGTCGGAGGTCTGGACATGCGTGTGAGTGCCTATGACGGCGCTCACGCTACCGTCTAAGTGCCAGCCTATGGCGGCCTTCTCAGAGGTCGTCTCGGCGTGGATGTCCACGACTATTACAGGGGTCTTTTCCCGGAGCTTATCTACGGCCTCTTTCCCCACCCTGAACGGGCAGTCGAGGGCCTCCATGAAGACCCGGCCGCAGAGGTTTACGACCCCCACCTTTACCCCCGAAGGGCACTCAAAGACCGTTGTTCCGCTGCCCGGTGAATTGGGCGGATAGTTGGCCGGCCTTATGAGATTCGGGTGTGCGCCTATGTAGTCGTAAATCTCTTTCTTGTCCCAGATGTGGTTCCCTGAGGTGACGACGTCTATCTGTAGCCCCTTAAGCTCCTCTGCTATCTCCGGGGTTATGCCGAACCCGCCGGCAGCGTTCTCGCCGTTGGCTATTATGATATCGGGCATATGGCGCCCGGCCAGCTTCGGAAGGAGCTCCCTTACCGCAAGCCTTCCGGGCTTTCCGATGACGTCGCCGATAAAAAGTATCTTCGCTTCATGAGCCATCTTTATACCGTCGGAGTTTCCCATAAGGCCTTACTTCGCGAATTCGGTGGCCCTTGATTCCCTTATGACGGTAACCTTTATCTGGCCGGGATAGCTCAATTCCTTCTCGATCTTTTTGGCGATGTCCTTGGCGAGCACCACCGCCGCGTCGTCGGAGATCGTCTGGTTCTCTACAAGGACCCTTATCTCGCGGCCGGCCTGGAGCGCGTAGGACTTATCGACCCCGGGGAAGCTCTTGGCGATCTTCTCGAGGTCATCGAGGCGCTTTACGTACGTCTCAAGCATCTCTTTTCTCGCCCCGGGCCTTGCTGCCGAGAGCGTATCCGCCGCCTGGACGAGGACGCCGAGGATCGAGTCCGGGTTGTCGTCGTGGTGCTGTCCTATCGCGGCCACTATCTTCGGGGACTCGCCGTACTTCTTCGCCATGTCAGCCCCGATCGTTGCGTGGGGCCCCTCGACCTCGTGGTCTACGGCCTTGCCGATGTCGTGGAGGAGCCCTGCCCTGCGGGCGGTCTTGGTCGGAAGCCCCAGCTCGGAAGCCATGACGCCGCAGATGAACGCCACCTCCAGCGAGTGGGCGTAGACGTTCTGCGCGTAGCTCGTCCTGAACTTAAGGCGCCCGATGAGCTTCTGTATCTCCTTATGGATGCCGTGGAGGCCGGTGTCGAATATCGCCCTTTCGCCGGCCTCCATTATCGCCTGGTTTATCTCGGTCTCGACCTTGGAGACGATCTCTTCGATCCTCGAGGGATGAATACGCCCGTCGGTTATGAGCCGCTCGAGGGAAATCTTGGCGATCTCCCTCCTTACCGGGTTGTGGCCGGAGAGTATCACGGCCTCGGGAGTGTCGTCTATTATGATGTCTATGCCGGTGGCGGCCTCTATGGCGCGGATGTTCCTGCCTTCCCTGCCGATGATCCTGCCCTTCATCTCGTCGTTAGGAAGGTTAACTACGGAAACCGTCCTTTCGGCCACGTACTCGCCGGAGTACCTCTGTATGGCAAGCGCGATTATCTCCTTGGCCTTCTTGTCGGCCTCGGCCCTGGTCTCCTCTTCAATCCTCTTAAGGTATTTGCCGGCCTCAAGCTTGGCCTCGTTCTCCATGTTTTCGAGAAGAAGCCTTTTCGCCTCCTCTGACGAGATGCCCGAGAGCGTCTCAAGCTTGGCCTTCTGCTCGGCGACTATCCCGGCGAGGCTGTCCTCGGTCTCCTTAATCTTCTTTTCCTGAAGGGCGATGTTCTTTTCCTTCTTAAGGAACTCCGCTTCCTTGCGGTCTATTGATTCGAACTTCTTGTCGAGGTTCTCCTCCTTCTGCTCTACCCTCTTTTCCAGAGACTGGAGATCCTTTCTCCTGTCGCGGGTCTCCTTCTCGAACTCCATCTTCCCCTGGTACACTATGTCCTTGGCCTGGAGCTCGGCCTCTTTCCGGATGTTCTCGGCCTCTTTCTTCGCCTCGTTCACGATAGAAGCGGCCGAGTTCCTCCCCGCCTCAAGGCTAGTCTCTTCCATCTTCCTTCTTGTTACGTAGCCCACCCCGACGCCTATAAGGATAGAAATGACCGCTATGAACGCGACAATTATCGTTATCGATGTGCCCATTGTACTACTTCCCCTTTCCACCTGTATTTGAATAGATGGTACGGCAACCTCTTCCGTAGCGGCACGGCGCGCCGGGCCTTAATCCCGCTCACGGCCGCATCTACGCCGCTTTTTTTGGCCTGACTCTTTAACGGCCTATCTTTAAAATCCTTTTTTCGGTCACTATCGCCGTCACGCTAACGTCATGGGGCTCGACCGGCAAATCCTCTTTCAAGACCTGAAACTCGTAAGCGAGCGCTACGATGGGGCATCCAAGGCCCTTCAGAGCCCTGTCGTAATAACCCTTGCCGTAGCCGAGCCTCCCGCCCTTCATGTCAAACGCCGCACCCGGCACTACGATAAGGTCGAAGCCGTCCGGCTCCGCCGCCGTCCCCTCTTCCCCGGGCTCGGGTATGTCGTAGGACCCTGTCGCAAGGTCCTTAAGGTCCCGGACGCTGAAGAACGCCAGATGCCTCTTACCGCCCCTTATCACCCTCGGATAAGCGACCTTCTTACCGGCCTTAACGGCCCTCTGGAATATCTCGTCCGTCAGTACCTCGTTCTGGAAGCTCGAATAAAGCGAAAAACTTCTTGCGGAAGCGTAGAATTCCGATTCGATGAACCTTTTCTGGGCCCTGCCGCTCAACGCGTAAACTTCTTCGAAGGCCATGGCGCGGCGCATCTCGAGGAGCTCTTTTCTAAGATTCTCCTTCGCAAAAGACTTCTGCATCCCTTTGGTTTTGGGAAGGAACAGGGGCGACGTGACGGGACTTGACTGGCTTCAGGACGGTACGGATATAGAAGGCGGCTCCAGGTGGAAAAACCCGATGCCCCATGTAAAATATTTAACCGCGTGAAACGACCTTTCCATAAAAAAGCTTGATTCTTATCGATAGAAATGAATCTTATGATGATTTTATTTTTCTAATCCGTCCGTCCGTCAAATATATCTTCCCCCCCCCGCGCAAGCCGTGTTGAGGCAGATTTGAACCTGTCGAAACAGGTGGGCGCCTTTTAAACCGCTTTCAGCTTTCCCTCGGGGGGACCCGCTGGCCGACGGTCAGGGAAGGCTCCCTCTTTTTAGAATGTTGGTTCTAAATATACCGGCAATCACGCGCATCGCAGGGGAGAAGAATTCCTTGTCAAACAAGTCTTTTGTCGATCTGAAGAGCGAGCTCTTCGGATTTTTCCCCCAGCCTTTCGAGTATCTCCTTTGTCTTAATGGCCTCGCCGGCTATGTTGAGGGCGGCGAGAAGGGCCAGATCAAGGGTCGATACGGCCTTCGTGTTCTCCTTTACCTCCTCTATCTTATTGTTTAGGTAATTTTCAATCGCGCGCATGCACTCTTCGTCTTCGTCGCTTTTAACAGTCAGCCTGTGGCCGCATATCTTAAGCTCTGTTACCTTCTTCAATGGTCCCTCACGCGCTTTGAGTGAGCCCATGGAGTTTTTCGAGGAGCGTGTCCACTTTTTCCCTTACCTGGGCCTTTTCCCTGTCGAACTTCTTGACCCGTCCCCTAAGTTCCTCGAGTTCCCTTCCGCTCGCCTCAAGCGCCTCTTTGAGATCACTGTTTTCAGCCTTGAGCGTCTCGTAACCCTCAAGAACGCGGCTTATGCCATCTTCAAGCTTCTCGAATTTTTCAAGCGGCATTTCTTTCCGTTCCTCCTTGTCCAGGCGCCGAAGCCTTTCCAACACTCCCCCGCTTCCCGGACACATGACCCCGCTAACCATCTATATATTACTTTTTTCAAGGACGGAAGTCAAGGATTTATGGACTGCGGAAGGCGGGCTTTTCCGCCGATTTTCCGGCATGTTTTCTCCCAGAGACGCCTCAGCCCGAATCCCCCTTCTAATCGGGGGACTTTTGCTATATAATAATAGATTATCGTTTCCGCGCCTCTCTAAAAAATTAAAAAAATGTCCCTGTCAAGCCACTTCAAGGCCATTAAAATCCTAACCCTTCTGGCGGTCCTCGTCGCAGCCTCGGGCTGCACGCCGGACAACCCTTACAGAAGCTCGGAAAGGGGCGGCAACATATTCTACACGACCTTCATCGAGCCCCCGAAGCACCTTGACCCGGCCAGGGCGTACAGCGAGGACGAGTACAGCCTCATCGCCCAGATATACGAGCCCCCGTTCCAGTACCATTACCTCGCGAGGCCCTATACGCTCGTGCCCCTCTCCGCCGAGAGTATGCCCGTTCCGGCATACTTCGATAAGTCGGGAAGAAGGCTTCCCGAAGACGCGGCGCCCGACAGGGTCTCCAGGGCCGTTTACGAGATAAGGATAAAAAAAGACGTCAGGTACGAGCCCCATCCCGCCCTCGCAAAAAATCCGGACGGCTCGTTAAAGTACCTTAAGCTTAAGGAAGATAACGTCAGGGGCATAAACGAGACAAAGGACTTCCCGGCAAAAGGCACGCGGGAGCTAAGGTCAGACGACTTTATCTATGAGATAGCGCGCCTGGCAGACCCGCGGATAGAAAGCCCGGTATTGCCGATTCTTGAAAAATACATACTGGGTCTCAAAGAATACTCGGACGCTTTAAGGGGTGACCTCGAAAAGATAAGGGTCGAACGCAAGAAGAAGGCGGGCCTTTCATACAACCAGACGACCGATGAGCTCGAAAACCCTATTATACTCGACTACAAAAAGTATGGGCTTCCGGGGGTCGAAAGGGTCGATAATTACACGTACAGGGTGATCCTGAAGACCAAATACCCCCAGTTCATTTACTGGCTCGCGATGCCGTTTTTCGCCCCTGTCCCCGAGGAGGCCGACCTATTCTACAGGCAGGGGGTGCTCGCGGATAAAAACATAACGTTGGACCGCTTCCCCGTAGGCACCGGGCCATACAGCATGGATACGTACAACCCGAACATGGAGATAATACTCTCAAAAAACTTGAACTTCCATGACGAATACTACCCGGATACCGGCGAGCCCTCCGACCGGGGGCAGGGCCTGCTTATCGATGCCGGTAAAAAGCTCCCGTTCATGGATAGTATAGTCTTCAAGCTCGAGAAAGAGGCGATACCCCGCTGGAACAAGTTCTTGCAGGGCTATTACGACAACTCCGGCATAACCTCGGAAAGCTTCGACCAGGCCGTAACGATATCCGTGGCCGGGAGGGCCGAAGTAACTGAGGCTATGAAGGAAAAGGGCATAAGCCTCCTCACCTCGGTCCGGCCCGCCACCTATTACGCGGGCTTTAACATGCTGGACGACGTTGTCGGCGGATATGCTCCGGAGCGTGATAGACTACGCCAGGCCATATCCATCGCCCTTGACTACGAGGAGTACATAGAGATATTCAATAACGGAAGGGGAATTCCGGCGATGTCGCCGATACCGCCTGGCATCTTCGGGTACGGCGCGGCCAATAACCCCTACGTTTATAACTGGGACGCCTCAAAAAAAAGGCCGGTAAGGAAGTCCATCGAAGAGGCGAGAAAGCTCTTGGCTGAAGCGGGCTACCCGGAAGGAAGGGACAGGGAAGGGAAACCCCTCGTGATAACCTTCGACAACCCCTGGACCGGGGCCGATTCCGCCCAGATGATAAACTGGTACATAAAGAAGTTCTCTCTCCTGGGTATACAGCTCGAGAACAGGACTACGGATTACAACAGGTTCCAGGAGAAGATGATGAAAGGGAACTTCCAGTTCTTCCCCTGGGGCTGGAACGCCGACTATCCGGACCCGGAGAACTTCTTTTTCCTCCTTTACGGCGGCAACGCCAAGGCGAAGTACGGCGGGGAGAACGCGGCGAATTACTCAAGCGCGGCCTTCGACGCCCTCTTCAAGAAGATGGAGAACATGGACAACTCTCCCGAGAGGCTCGCGATAATAAAAGAGATGAACTCGACCGTTCAGAAGGACTCGCCCTGGGTCTGGGGCTTCCATCCGGTCGCCTTCGGGCTCTACCACCGGTGGGTAAAAAACGTAAAGCCAAACCCGATGGCCAACAACAACATGAAATACATCAGGATAGACGCAGCCGTGAGGGAAAGGCTCAGATACGCGTGGAACAGGCCCAACTATACGCCTTTAGTGGCAATAGCCGCGATAATCATAATTGGGGCGTTGCCGGCCATAATAAGAAGGAAACGGAGCGGGAGGTAAAGAGATGCTCGCGTATATCATAAGGAGGGTCCTTTACGCGATACCCATAGTCATCGGGGTAAACGTCCTTAC
>DAIDBB010000600.1 GCA_027310325.1 bacterium
AATGCCATAGCGGCCATGCCGGTTATCCTGAGGCTCTTATCGGGTATCTCCTGCAAAACGAGGGCCCATTCCTTGACCTTTCCGGGAAAGGCGAAATAGGGTATCCCCTCTATGACGAGAAGGGCCCCAACGACTATAAGGATCATGCTGACGCTCATCTTTACATGAGGGCCATGCGGGAAGCATATTCGCCGCGCTGGCCAGATAACAATCGTAACCAGCACACGGGATGATTGTCAAGGGTTTACACGGGGTCGCTCGGGATTCAGGCTATCTCGTACCTTTCCTGATGGAACCTTTCGACGGGCTTTATTACGACCTTCCGGCCGAACCGCCTCTCCAGGTCCTCCATTATGGCCTTTTCGGCCTGCAGCACCTCGGCCACCGATGGGCTCACGTAGAGGGTCGCCTTCTTTTTCCTTAGCGGGAGCTCGCGTTGAAGCTCCCTGTATATCTCCATAACGATGGTGTCTCTGCCCTTAACGAGCCCGTTCCCGTCGCAGTAAGGGCAAGGTTCGCAGAGCGACTGCGTCAGGCTCTCCCTCACCCTTTTTCTCGTCATCTCCACGATGCCGAGTTCCGAGATCTTAAGTATATTCGTCCTGGCCTTGTCAGCCTTGAGCGCGTCCTTTAGGGTATTGTAGACCTTTTCCCTGTCGGCCGATCTCGCCATGTCTATGAAGTCTATTACGATTATCCCGCCGATGTTCCTGAGACGCAGCTGATAGACTATCTCGGCTACGGCCTCGAGGTTTGTCTTCAGTATCGTGTCCTCGGAGCTCTTCTTGCCGACGTATTTGCCGGTGTTGACGTCGATCGCGGTCAGGGCCTCCATCTGGTCTATGACGATATGGCCTCCCGAGCGGAGCCATACTTTCTTCTCCATGGCGTCGGCGAGCTCTATCTCAATGCCGTGGGCGTCGAATATGTCCTCGGCGCCCTCATAAAGCTCGAGCCTTCCGGCGAGATGGGGCATGAAGTCCTCGATAAACCTCTTCGCCCTTTCGTACTCGGGCTTCGAGTCTATGACAAGCCTGTCTATGTCGCGTGAAAAGAGGTCCCTTATCGTCCTCAAAGTGAGGTCCAGTTCCTCGTAAAGGAGGCTCGGGGTCGGCGAGGTCTCCTTTTTTTTGAGTATGCTCTGCCAGAGCTTTATGAGGAAGTCCATGTCCGCGCGTATTTCCTCTTTGTTCATCCCCTCGCAGACCGTCCTTATGATAAAGCCGAAGCCGGGCGGCCGTACGCTCGAGACGATCTCGCGGAGCCGCCTCCTCTCCTTGTCGCTCGATATCCTCCTGGATATGGCGACCTTGTCGTAAGTAGGCATGAGGACCAGGTATCTTCCGGCCAATGATATATATGAGGTCACGCGCGCGCCCTTGGTCCCGATCGGCTCCTTGGCGGCCTGGACCACTATCTCCTGCCCCTCCTTCAGCACGTCCTGGATGCGCGTAAACGAGGCGTGGCGCTCATGGCGCTCTTCCTCCTCTTCGTCGACGCCGGAAAGGGACGGCTCCTGTATGTCGGTAACATGGAGGAAGGCGGTCCTCTGGAGGCCCACTTCCAGAAACGCCGACTGCATGCCCGGAAGCACCCGCACGACCTTTCCCTTGTAGATATTGCCGGTTATGCCCCGGTCTTTTTTCCTTTCCACGTAGAACTCGGCCAATCTGCCGTGTTCCATTACCGTGACCCTGGTCTCAAAGGGGTTGGCGTTTATGAGGATTTCATTTCTTTCGTTCTTCATCTGTCCCGGTAGAAAATTTTTGAATTATAAAGCACGGCCTAAGGGCCGGATATAGCCTGTAACGGGGAAATGCAAAAAAACTTTGAAGATACGGATTAGCTATTGAACGGCCTTTGTCTTAAGGATGGGGATGAGGGATGCATCTTCCCTGGAAAGGCCAAGAAGACGGGCCACGACATCATGCGGCCTTACACTCCGGCCGGCGCCCTTTCGGAGGACAAGCCTCAAGGCCATATCCCCGGTAAGAGAAAGTTCCGAAACGAGCGGTTTGATGTCTACGTCCGTTATCCTGTCCTCCCTTTCGATGCGTACGATAATAGAGTCCTTGCCGTGGAAGTCCCTTAAAAACCCATCAATTCTTTCTATATTTAAGCCCAAAGGGCTGTTCTTCAAAAAGATAAGATACTCTGCAATAATAGCAGAGGGCGGGGAAAGTTTCAAGGGAATCGCGCTTGCGCCTATGAACTTTAGCCCTTCGGGAAGGGCCCGGTTAAGCGCATCCATTATCCCGGACGGGCCATTGCGCTCCGCAGCGCTTAACTCGATGTCCATGTACTCGTCCAGGCTCTCGATACCTACCGGGAGCGGCGGGGTGAAGGATATCTTCGGCAATGGATGGAAACCCTGCGTGTACGCCAGCGGCAGCCCCACCCTCTTTATAGCCCTTGTCATGGCCTTTACCAGTTCCAGGTGGCCCAGGAACCTCATGTCCCCCGTCTTTGAGAACCGGAGCCGGAACTTTACCGCGGGGCCGGTCTTTTCGGGTCTTTTCAAGCTCTCCTCTTTGAAGGCCCGGTCTTCGGCCGTGATCCTGTTTTTTATCGCCTTGAAGTCGCAGATGCCGCAACTCGAGCACCTGTCTGCCCTGCAGTCAGGGGTTGCGGCGAGCTCCAGGGCCTTTTTATATTCCCTGTAAAGGAACTCCTTCTTCGCCGTCGGGTTAAGGTGGTCCCACGGAAAGACTTCTTCAAAGGGCCGGAGCCTCTCCGTATAGAAAGTCATATCGATCCCGGCCTCCCTGAAGGCCTCTTCCCACTTCTCCCAATTAAACTCATCGCTCCAGCCGTCGAACCTGCACCCTTTTTTAAAGGCCTTCTCGATGACCCCGGACAGCTTTCTATCGCCCCTCGCGAATACCCCTTCGAGGACGCTCATCTTCGGTTCGTGCCATTTAAACCCGATCTTAAGCGCACCCAGCCTCTTTTTGAGCTCCGACTGCTTCTTGACGCACTCGCCGATCGATGATTGCGCCTCCCACTGGAAAGGGGTAAAGGGTTTAGGGATAAACGAAGATACGCTTACGTTTATCTGCGGGCTTCTTCCTCCCGTGGCCCTTCTGCCCGTGTTCCTCACGCGCTCGGCCAACTTTACTATCTCGGCGATATCTTCGTCTGTCTCCGTGGGGAGCCCTATCATGAAGTAGAGCTTCATCGACTTCCAGCCGAGCCTGAAGACGTCTTCTGCCGCCGCCATAAGGTGCTCTTCCCTGATGCCCTTGTTTATTACGGTCCGCAGCCTCTCGCTCCCTGCCTCAGGGGCTAGGGTAAAGCCTGTCTTCCTTACCCTTTTTACGTCGCCCGCAAGGCGCGCGCTCAATGTGCCTACCCTTAACGACGGCAGGGACACGGCCACCTTCTCGCCCTCGAACCTCTCCATAAGGGCGCCGAGGAGCTCTTCTATGAAGGTATAATCGCCGGTGCTTAACGAAAGAAGCGACACCTCGTCATAGCCCGTGTTTTTGAGCGTCCCCTCGATCGTCTTTATGATGGTCTCCGGGTCTTTTTCCCTTACGGGCCTGTAGATGATGCCTGCCTGGCAGAACCTGCACCCCCTGGTGCATCCCCTTGAGATCTCGATGCTCGCCCTGTCGTGGATAGTCTCTGCGAAAGGCACAACGGGCCTTGTCGGCAGCGGCATCTTATTTAGATCGGGTACGACCCTTTTCCTTACGTTTGTGTACCCATCGACAAGCGGGACAATCCCGTTAACCGTAGAATCCGGGTTGTATCCCACCTCGAAGAAAGACGGCACGTACACGCCTTCTATCTTCGAAAGCCTCCTTAAGACGCCGTGTCTATCCTCCCCGTTTTTCTTACCTTCGATTACGGCGTCGGCTATCTCGAGGACCGCCTCCTCTCCGTCCCCCAGAAGAAACGCGTCGAAGTAGTCCGCAATCGGCTCGGGGTTGAACGCGACCGGCCCCCCGCCTATGACAAAAGGGTCTCCGGGCGATCTATCCTTTGAATAGAGGGGGATGCCGCCGAGGTCCAGCATATTTAGGACGTTCGTGTATGAGAGCTCGTACTGAAGGGAAAAGCCCATTATATCCAGCTCATTAAGCGGTATTCCGGACTCGAGCGTACTTAACTTGACGCCTTTCTCCCTGAGGAGCGCTTCCATGTCAATCCACGGGGCGAATACCCGCTCGCAGGCGATATCATCCCGGGAGTTCAATATCTGGTAGAGTATCTGTATCCCCAGATGGCTCATCCCGACCTCGTAGGCGTCCGGAAAACCGAGCCCGAACCTCAACGCGGCCCCGGAGAGGACCTTCTTTACCGAATTGACCTCCCCGCCTAAGTACCTCGCGGGCTTCTTTACAAGCGGAAGAAAATCTTTGATGTTTATGTCTTTCATTTTCCTCTAAAATGCCACGGGAAGAACTCCAGAAATTTTTGGAGAGAGCTTGAGAGAAACTTGCCCCCGTGCAGATTTTTAGGCGAACGTTACGTAAACAACGTCCCTTTAGGTTAAAAACAGTTTTTAAACAATTGCTATGCGCAGCACTAAAAAGTTTCTCTCAAAGCTAGATCATCGTCGCCGGGTCCATGTCGATCACAAGGTTTATGGCGCTGAATTTTTTGGCCTCGAATTCGGCCTTAAGCGCCTTTAAAAAAGCGTGCAAAGGTTTTAGCTCCCTTCCTTTCACGAGCATCTGCCACCTGTGCCTGCCCTTTAGTCTCGAAAGCGGCGCGGGCGCGGGGCCGAGAAGGTCCATCCCCCTGTCTTTCGTACCGAGGAGACGTTGTGCCGCCTTCTTAAGGCTGAGCGCGGCTTCGATGACGCGCTCCTCTTTAATGCCCTCGACCCTCAGGTTGCATACCCTCGCAAACGGCGGGTAGAAGGCCTCTTCGCGCATCTTTATCTCCTCCCCATAGAAGCCGTCATAGTCGTGCGTGACGGCGTTTTTAAAAGCATATTGCTCCGGGTTCAGCGTCTGGATGACGACTTTGCCCGGTATCTCTCCCCTGCCGGCCCTTCCGGCGGCCTGGGTTATGAGCTGGAAGGTCCTCTCGGAGCTCCTGAAGTCCGGGATATTTAGCGACGTGTCTCCGGATATGACCCCAACAAGCGAGATGCCCGGGAAGTGATGGCCCTTTGATACCATCTGGGTCCCGATGAGTACGTCTACCTTCTTCTCCTCCACCTCGTCTATTATCTTTTTGGCCGAGCCCTTGCCGGCGGTCGTGTCCCTGTCCATCCTTCGGATGCGCGCCTCCGGAAAGAGCGTCTTTACCTCCTCCTCCACCCGCTCGGTCCCTGTGCCTGGCTGTACGAGGTTTACGCCCTTGCACTCGGGGCATTCGTCGGGAAGGGGCACCGAGAGGCCGCAGTAGTGGCACTTTAATACCCCGCTTTTCTTGTGCATCGTTAGCGTCACGCTACAGTTAAGGCATGGAAAAGAATGACCGCAGTCCCTACATATAACGGTCGATGAAAAGCCGCGCCTGTTAAGAAAAAGAAGCGCCTGTTGACCGCTTTCGAGCGTTTCTGAAATAAGGCCCTTTAGCCTCTCCGAGAGCACCGCGTATTTGCCGCCCCTCATGTCGAGGACCTCTACCGTCGGAAGGACGCTCTTGCCGACGCGCTGCCTGAGGACAAGCGGCGTTAATTTGCCGGTCCTCGCGTTATGGAATGTCTCTACCGATGGTGTTGCCGAGCCGAGCACAACGGTTATCCCAAGGTATTTGCCGAGCATCAGGGCCGCGTCCCTGGCGTTATACCTTACGCCCTCCTCCTGCTTGTACGAGGTCTCATGCTCCTCATCGACTATTATGAGGCCGAGGTCTTTAATGGGGGAGAAGAGCGCGGACCGCGCGCCAACGACTATATCCACCTCCCCCCTTGCGATCCTCCTCCATTCGTCGAAACGCTCCCCGTCCGAGAGGCCACTATGAGCTATGGCCACCCTCCCTGGAAATTTTTCCATAAGGTACGCCGCCGGCCACGGCGTAAGGGCTATCTCAGGCGCCAGCAGTATCGCCTTCTTGCCCGTCTTAAGCGCCTCTTCGAGCACCTTCAGATAAACGAGGGTCTTCCCGCTCCCCGTAACGCCGTAAAGGAGGAACGGAGAAAACGAGTTTTTCCTTAAAGACGCCGTTATCTCTCTTATAGCCTCTTTCTGCTCCTCGTTGGGCTCGAAAGGCGCCTCCCGCGGGGTTATCCCCTCGAGCGGGCTCCTGAAGGCTTCCCTCGTCCTTATCTCGACGAGCCCTTTTTCCTCCAGTTTTTTTAAAGGCTGGGAGACATCTCCAAGGGCGTCTTTCAAGTCCTT
Source organism: bacterium (assembly GCA_027310325.1). Classification (GTDB taxonomy): domain Bacteria; phylum Desulfobacterota; class GWC2-55-46; order GWC2-55-46; family GWC2-55-46; genus JAKAIQ01. The sequence goes on from DAIDBB010000600.1 coordinate 6,303, forward strand.
GACAGGGGTCTCGCCCTTTTCCGAGAGGAATTTCAAAACCCGCTCCTGGGCCGGGCTCCTTCCCGGGGGCTTTTCCAGAACCTTGCCCGTGACGACGGCCGTCTTCTCCAGCCGTGCGGCAACGCCCTTGATCGTCTCCTTTTCATCGAGGAGGCCCTCGGCCTTGAGCCTTTCAATGGTGGAATAAATAGGTCTGCCCTTGAAGCGCCTTACGAGCGCGGTAACCGTCGCTCCGGACCCGGTGGCTTCGAGGACTTCTTTCGAAAGCCCGGTCATGGAACCGATCGACCTTTCGCCGGGTTCCGTAAGACTCAGGGTCCTTTGGCTCTTTACGCTTGCAGGGGCCGGCTGGATAAGTGAGAGCGCCATGCCGAGCGTCGAGAAATAATATGAAGATAGCCACTCGTAGAATTTAAGCCTTTTTTCATCAAATATGGGGGCGCTGTCGAGGAGATCGATGATAGGCTTTACCTCTTTGACATCCGGGCGGGTCCGCGTCAACCCCGCGATGTAGGCCGTTACCGTCCTCTTGCCGAATGATACCAGGGCACGCTTCCCTACCTCGGCCGCTCCAACAAGAGCCGGAGGGACGCTGTAGCTGAAGATGCCCTCAACAGGCAGTTCCACGGCGACATTGGCGAATATCTCTTCCAAGAAAACCTCGATGTACTTTTTATGCAGCCCCGGGTGGAACAAAACAGGCAGGGCTAACAGGCGGGTCTCGTAAGGTGCTTACAGGCCGAACCTATTCGACCCATTCCCCTTGCGTGTCGTAGTCCGCGGACGTCTGGTTTTCAAACCTCGTGAACTCGTTAAGGAAGGTCAGGTTTACGGTATCGGTCGGGCCGTTACGCTGTTTAGCGACTATTATCTCTGCGTTTCTCCTGAGGCCGCACGTGCAGAGTTCCTTGGGGCATTCGCACTTCTTATATACTGATTCCCTGTAGACGAACATGACGACGTCCGCGTCCTGCTCGATGGCGCCCGATTCTCTCAGGTCGGAAAGCTGAGGCCTCTTGTTTTCCCTCTGTTCCGTCATTCGGGAAAGCTGCGAGAGCGCTATGACCGGAATATGAAGCTCCTTTGCCATGGCCTTAAGCGACCTCGATATCTCCGAGATCTCCTGCTCGCGGTTATCGCCTTTTCTGCCGCGCATGAGCTGGAGGTAATCGACGATAACGAGCTTAAGGCCGAGTTCCGCCTTCCATCTCCGTGCCTTGGCCCTCATCTCGATTACAGACTGCGCCGCCGTGTCATCAATGAATATCGGGGCCTCGTAAAGGGTGCCGACCGCGGTCGTAAGGCGGCCCCAGTCAGCGTCCTTTAAAAATCCTCTCCTTAAGTTCTGGAGGTCGACCTTTGCCCTCGAGGCCAGCATCCTCTGGACGAGCTGCTCCTTGCTCATTTCGAGCGAAAACACGACTACAGGGTGGTTGGCTTCTATTGCAGCGTGCTCGGCTATATTAAGGCAGAACGAGGTCTTACCCATGCTCGGGCGCCCCGCTATGATGATGAGGTCGGAGTCCTGCAGCCCGGATGTAAGGCTGTCCAGGTCCTTGAAACCGGTCGATACTCCAGTAACGTGGGTCTTTTTCTCGTAGAGCTTTTCGATATTCTCGAAGGTGTCTTTTATGATGTCCTTCAATGCGTAGATCGTCTTCTTGCCCCTGTCCTGGGAGACCTCGAATAGGCGACGCTCGGCGTCGTCGATGAAATCGTCGGTCGAATCGACCCTCTCGTATCCCTTTGTTACTATCTCGGTCGCCGTCGCGATTATCCTTCTGACAAGGGACTTTTCCCTTACTATCCGCGCGTAATACATTATATTGGCGGCAGTGGGGGTGGCCTCGGCTATCTCGCCGATGTAAGAGATGCCCCCTACGGAAGCGAGTTCGTCGGAGTTCTTGAAAAGGTCGGCCAGGGTAACCACGTCTATCGGGACATTCTTTTCAAAGAGCTTTACCATCCCGACGAAAAGCCTTGCGTGGGCGTTATGGTAGAAGTCCACCCCGTCTGGCGAAAGTACCTCAAGGACCTTGTTTATGGCGTCCTTTTCAAGGAGTATGCCGCCGAGGACAGACTGCTCCGCTTCCAGATTATGGGGGGGGACCCTGTGGGTGAGTTCTTTTTGAGCCTGAAGCGCCATTGCGGACAGTTACCGCTTTCCCCGGCTTGGGTCAGGGGCCTCTCAAAGGCATTTGAGAAAACCTCTTTTCTCAAACCCTCTCAAAAGCTTTCGGAGGCGCGCCGTTTAAAGGGGGGCTCCGGCCCGAAAGTCTTTGAAAAAAGCCCGGGGGCCGTGCGCCCCGATGACGCCTTAAGCGGCCCTGGAACCGCCGGGGATTCGGACTATTCTTCTTTTACCACCCCGACTTTTACAACCGCCGTGACTTCGGGGTGAAGTTTTACTGACACTGTAAAATTTCCGAGCGTTTTTATGGCTTCTTCGAGGAGTATGTCTTTCTTTTCGATGCCAAAGCCCTTGGCCTTCAACTCCGACTCTATGTCGTGGGCCGTAACCGACCCGAAGAGCTTCTCGTCCTCGCCGGCCTTCCTCCGGAACGTTAGGCTCAGGGCCTCGATTCCGGAACGGAGTCCTTCGGCCTTTTCCTTCCTCTCCGTTTCCTTCCTGAGGAACGCTTCTTTCTCGGCCTCGAATTGCTTCAGGTTCCCGGGGGTCGCTTCGGCGGCCATGCCCTTGGGGATGAGATAGTTCCTGGCGTAGCCTTCGGCGACCTTGACTTTGTCCCCGTACCTTCCGAGGTTGGGGACTTCTTTTTTAAGAATGACGTTCATGGCAAAGCTCCTTGAATTCGTTGGTGCCGCGCCGCCTATATGCTCGTGGCGGTGAACGGGATTATCGCGAGGTTCCGGGCGCGCTTTATGGCGGCGCATACCACGCGCTGGTGCTTGGCGCAGGTGCCGGAGATCCTCCGGGGCATTATCCTTCCCCGCTCGGTTATATACGGCCTCAGGGCCTTGGCGTCCTTGTAATCTATGGTGACTTCAGGGTTCTTGCAGAAGCGGCATACCTTCTTCTTCTGGAACGACCTTCTCGCGCCCTCCGGGCGGGAGCCCTCGTTGGAATTCCTTTCGCGCCTTTCAGTCTGCGGTCTCCTATCCATTTGCGGTCTCTCCTCCCTTCGGTTCCTCTTTCGCGGGGCCCTTGGCCTCGGCGGGCTTGCGCTCCACGACCCTTATCGTCTGGTAGCGGAGCACGTCCTCGTTGAATCTGAGCGTCCTTTCGAGCTCCTTGCTGGTCTCGGCGGAACTCGAATAGCTGTAGACGAAGTAGTAGCCTTCGTTCTTTTTCCGTATGGGGTACGCAAGCTTTCTCCTCCCCCAATCATCGAGCTTTACTACCGTGCCGGCGCCGCTTTCGATCGTCGCCGCGGCCTTCTGGATGAGCGCCTTTACGGCCTCGTCCCCCAGATCCGGCCTTACTATGCAGACCGTCTCATAGTTGTTCATGTCCCCTCCTTATGGTTCCCCGCCGGTGGCGGGTTTTGTCCCGTTTTTACGGGACAAGGATATTGTTTTCGCGTACCGGATACCCATTATCCGGTTCCGCCCGGCATATATTACCGAGTTCTCAGGTAAACAAAATTTATACTATTTATTCCTGGTTTTTGCAAGTCTTTTGTTCTTCTTACTTTCTTTTTCAAAGAAAAAGCCGGTTTCGGGCATTACGCGCGGCGCACGGGTCGTTTAGCGCCTCAGTCGACGAAACGGCATTTTATGAGCGTCCAGAGGGCAGATATCCCGTCCACCCAGCTTATCTTCTTCCCCTCCGAGAACTCGCGGCCCGTGTATGATATCGGCACTTCATATATCCTTATGCCTTTTTTGAGGACCTTAGCCGTTATCTCTGGCTCGAAGTTGAACCTGTTCGACTTTATGTCGATGCTTTTTATGATATCGGTCCTGAAGAGCTTATAGCACGTCTCCATGTCGCTTATGGTCGTATTGTAGAGTATGTTGGTTATGAGCGTAAGAAACCTGTTTCCCACCCAGTGATGGAAAAACATGTTCCTTCTTTCCCCGGTGAACCTCGACCCGTAGACTACCTCGGCCTTGCCCTTCAATACCGGGGCGAGGAGCTTATGGAAGTCATCCGGGTCGTACTCGAGGTCCGCGTCCTGGACGATGACGTAATCTCCGGTGACGTTCCTGAAGCCCGTCCTTAGCGCCGCTCCCTTGCCCATGTTCTTTTCGTGGAATATGACCTTTTCGCCTTTAGCGGCGAGCCCTTCAAGTATCTCGCGAGTGCCGTCGGTCGAGCAGTCGTCGACTATTATTATCTCCTTTTCGATTTGAACGGCCTTGACGCGCCGGATTATCTCAAGGATGTAGTTCTTCTCGTTGTAGACCGGTATCACGACCGAGAGCTTATTCATCGGCAAGCCGGGTCTCGCGCTTTCTTGAGAAAAGTTTTCTGTTTTCGGCCAGGTAATAGACTATCGCGGTATTAAGGACCAGGATCACCACCTTGAAGAATGTGACGCTCACGACGACCTTGTAAAGTTCAAAGGGGATGAGTATGCCCGTCGCTATTACCGTGAGCCATTCCGCCCATCTCCGCTTCAAATGGAGCCCCCACGCCTCCGTCAGGTTCAGCACCCCGAGGAAGAGGAATACGAAGGTTATGCTCATTATGGTGCCGTTGCCCATCGTCGCTATCTGCTTCATGACTGAACTCAATACCCGGTTGTCGATATCTAGATTTAAACTTACCGCGAGCCTTGTAAACGCCTCCTCGACGTTCTGGTTTATGAGCTTAAAGAAGCCGATACCTATCACGAGCTCCAGAAGGCCGGTAAAGGCCTTGTACCCGATGATGAACTTGAGGAAACCCGCGCTCTTTTTAGCCATTTTGATCGTCCGGGGGCCTTACGGGGACTCCCTTTTCAAGTAGGAACCTTTTTGTCTCGGGTATGGTAAATACGCCGAAATGGAAGATGGAGGCGGCGAGGGCCGCGTCCGCCCGGCCGATGGAGAAGGCCTCAAAGATGTGCTCAAGGGTCCCGGCCCCGCCGGACGCAATGACGGGTATAGTTACGTTGCCGGATACCGCCTTCGTGAGGGCAAGGTCGTAGCCGTCCTTTGTCCCGTCTTTATCCATGCTCGTAAGGAGTATCTCCCCTGCCCCCAGGGCCTCGGCCTTTTTGGCCCACTCGATAGCGTCGAGGCCCCTCGGTTTTCTGCCGCCGTCGGTATATACCTCCCACCCGCCGGAGTTCCTCTTCCTTGCGTCTATGGCGACGACTATGCACTGGCTTCCGAACCGGAGCGACGCCTTCTTTACGAAATCCGGGTCTTCGACGGCGCTCGTGTTTATCGACACCTTGTCGGTGCCCGCCCTCAAAAGCTCCCTTATGTCTTCTATGGTCCTTATCCCGCCCCCGACGGTAAGGGGCATGAACACTTCTGAAGCGGTCTTTTCGACGACGTCCAGTATGGTCTTTCTTTTCTCGTGGGAGGCGGTTATGTCGAGGAACACGAGCTCGTCCGCGCCCTGTTCCTCGTACGCCTTTGCCGACCCGACCGGGTCGCCGGCGTCCCTGAGCTCCACGAAACTTACGCCCTTAACCACCCGTCCGTCTTTTACGTCCAGGCAGGGTATTATCCTTTTGGTGAGCATCTTAAAAGAGGCGGCCTAATCGGAAGCGGCCGAAATCGCTTCTCCGAGATCGACATTGCCCGCGTAGAGGGCCTTGCCTACTATTATACCCTGAATCCCCGTGCCTTTGTAAGATTCTATATCTTTTATCGAGGATATCCCGCCGGAGGCTATTACCGGGATCTTTACGGACGCCGCTATTTCTTTTGTCTCCCGCACGTTCGGCCCGCTAAGCGTGCCGTCCCTCGATATGTCCGTAAAAATTATGCAGGCTATCCCTTCACCTTCGAGCCGTTTCGCCAGTGTAACGGCCTTGAGGCCGGTGACCGTCTCCCACCCTTTTATGGCTACCTTGCCGCCTTTGGCGTCTATCCCCACGGCGACCCTCCCGGGATACAGCCGGACGAGCTCTTTAAGTAGCTCAGGGTTCTCGTACGCGACGGTCCCGATGATTATCCTCTTTACCCGGGAAATCTCAATGTACGCGCCCGCGGTCTTCACGTCCCTTATGCCGCCGCCTATCTGAACGGGTACATTTATGGCGCCAATGATATCCCTTATCACCCCGAAGTTTCTGGCGCTGCCCTCTAGCGCGCCGTCGAGGTCCACGAGATGGATGATCTCCGCGCCGGCCGCCTCCCACCTCCGGGCGACGTCTACCGGGTCGTCCGAGTAGAGCGTTTCCGAGTCCATCCTCCCCTGCGTAAGACGTACGCACCTTTTATTTTTGATGTCGATAGCGGGAATTATAAGCAACTCCGGGGTCTCTCCTTATCCATCAGCCGAGGGCGCTGAAGTTCTTAAGAACCTTAAGGCCCGCCTTCTGGCTCTTTTCGGGGTGGAACTGGCACGCCATGACGTTATCCTTCTCTATCGAGCTCGTAAACTCGACCCCGTACTCCGTGGTGGTAAGGACGGCGTCATAATCGTCGGGCACCGCGTAATAGGAATGGACGAAGTAGAAATACGTCCCGTCGGCGGTGTCTTTAAGGAGCCTGGAGCCTTTCCGTATATTTACGCCGTTCCAGCCCATGTGGGGGACCTTCATTTCCTTGTCCCCGAAGGCGAGACCCGGGGCGAAGCGGACGACCCTGCCCTTTATGACCCCGAGCCCCCTGTGGAGCCCGAACTCGGTTGACTCCTCGAAAAGGAGCTGTAGCCCGAGGCATATCCCCAGGAACGGCTTGCCGGAGCCGATGCTCTTAAGTATCGGCTCCACTAGGCCGTAATCCTCGAGGTTTTTCATGCAGTCCCTGAAGGCCCCCACCCCCGGAAGCACCACGTGGCTCGCGTCCGCTATGACCCTCGGGTCGCGCGTTACGGCCGCCTCGGCCCCGACCTTCCCGAAGGCCTTCGCCACGCTCCGGAGATTGCCCATGTCGTAATCTACTATCGCTATCATTTTTTTAAACGTGGTTTGCTCACGCTATAAATTACTCCCTGACACGCCGTTATACCGCCCCTGGTTTCCACAACCTCTCTACAGTCTGCCTTTCGTAGAAAGGACCCCCTTTATGCGCGGGTCCCTTCCGAGCGCCTCGCGAAGCGCCCTGCCGAAGGCCTTGAATATAGATTCTATCGAATGGTGGAGGTCGGTCCCGTATTGGAGCGTCACGTGGAGGTCGGCCCCGGAGCTATTCGCGAAGGCCGTCATGAACTCCCGGACAAGGCCTATGTCAAGCCCCTCCTCGGCCATGCTTATCGGGAATATCCTTTGCGTAAGCGCGGCCGTATCGTCGGAGCTGTTGAACCTGAAATAGGGCCTTCCGCTCATGTCGATAACGACAGTCGCAAGGGCGTCCATCATCGGGACCGTCGAAGAGCCGCACCTTTTTATCCCCTTTTTGTCCCCGGCGGCCTTCTTTACGGCCTCACCGAGGCAGAGCCCGACGTCCTCTACCGTATGGTGGTAATCGACCTCGATGTCGCCCTTTGCCCTCACCTTTAAATCGATGAGCCCGTGCCTCGACATGTTCGTCAGCATATGGTCCAGGAACGGGATCGGGGTCTTTATGTCGTTCGTACCCTTCCCGTCGATATCAAGCTCAACCGTGATGTCGGTCTCGGAGGTCTTCCTCGCAACCTTTGCCTTTCGCGCCATGGTCCGGGCTCCTTTATAGAAAGTATCCTTATCTTTTCCGTCTTTTAATCCGGGCCCCGACGCTTTCGGCGTGCGCCGTAAGCCCCTCCACCTCGGCGAACCTTTTTACGTATCCGCCGAGGGCGTCTATCCCGTCGGCGGTAAAGCCTATTACGCTCGACCTCTTGATGAAGTCCTCAACGCCGAGGGGAGACGAGAACCTTGCGGTCCCGCCTGTTGGGAGCGTATGGTTTGGCCCCGCGAGATAGTCTCCTGCGGCCTCAGGGGTGTTCCTCCCCAGGAATATCGCCCCGGCGTTCCTTATGAGTCCCATAAGCTCAAAAGGCTTTTCCACGAAAAGCTCGAGGTGCTCCGGGGCGATGCGGTTTGATATCGCCGCCGCTTCTTTTAAGGTTTGAGCCATTATGACGGCGCCGTAGTTCTCTATGGACTTTCTGGCGATAGTGCTCCTTCTAAGCGCCTTTAAGCGCGCCGTAACTTCCTTTATGACCAAACCTGCCATCTCGCGGGACGTCGTTATGAGGACGCTTGACGCCAGTTCATCGTGTTCGGCCTGGGAGAGAAGATCAGCCGCTATCCAGGAAGCGTCCCCTGTGCCGTCGTTTATGACGAGTATCTCGCTCGGCCCGGCTATCATGTCGATATCGACGGCGCCGTAGACGAGCCTCTTGGCGGTAGCAACGTAGATATTTCCCGGCCCTGTTATCTTATCGACCTTCGGGACCGACCTCGTGCCGAAGGCCAACGCGCCAACGGCCTGCGCGCCGCCGATGCTGAAGATTCTATCCACCCCGGCTATCCTTGCCGCGGCAAGGACATATGGGTTTATGCCGTCCTTTCCGGGCGGGCTGCACATTACGACTTCATCTACGCCCGCGACCTTCGCCGGGATGGCGTTCATGAGGACCGTCGAAGGATACGCCGCCTTGCCGCCGGGGACGTATATCCCGGCCCTTTCAAGCGGCGTTACGCGGCTTCCGAGGACCGTGCCGTCGGTGTCCGTAAAGAACCAGGAGTTCTGGAGCTGTCTTCTATGGAAGGACTCTATTCGGGACGCCGAAAGCTCGAGGATGGCCATGTCCTTTTTGGGGACGCTCTTAAAGGCCCTGTCGACCTCTTTTTTGCCGACTTCAAGCCTCCCTTTGAGGTCTACCCCGTCGAACCTGGAGGTATACTCAGAGACCGCCCGGTCGCCCCTTTTCCTCACGTCGTCGAGGATATTTCTTACCCTCTCCTCTATGGAAAGAGCGGACCGCGCCCCGCCGGCGTCCCCTCCGCCCCTTTCGGCAAGCGAGGAAAGGAAGGCCTTAAAGCCTTTGTCTTTTGAATTTATGAGCCGCATCTACGGGACCTTCCGGAGGGTATGGAAATAAACTTAAATATTACCGTTATTGCTTACAGCCTTGCTTAATTTATCGACGAGCGTTTTAACGAGCTTCGGCTTTATCTTAAGGCTCGCCCTGTTGCATACGAGCTTGGAGCTTATATGCATGACGTCCTCGGCCTCGACCAGGCCGTTTTTCCTCAAGGTCTCGCCCGTCTGCACCAGATCGACTATCCTTTCGGAAAGCCCCAGGAGCGGGGCGAGCTCTATGGAGCCGTAAAGTTTTATTATCTCGACCTGTATGCCCTTATTAAGGAAGTGCTTTAAAGTTATATTCGGGTACTTGGTCGCTACCCGGATGTGGGTCCAGCGCCTGGGGTTGTCTCTTGCCCCGAGCTCCCTGGGCTCGGCGACGACCATCCTGCACTTTCCGATCCCCAGGTCGAGCGGCTCGTAGAGGTCCTTCACCTGCTCCATGAGGACATCCTTTCCGGCTATGCCGAGGTCGGCGGCCCCGTACTCAACGTAGGTCGGGACGTCCTGGCTCCTTATGACCATGAACCTCAGGCCCTCGGCAGGGTTCTCGAATATGAGCCTTCTCTCGTCCTTGAAGACCTCGCTGAAGTCCACGCCGGCGGCCTTGAAGAGCGCGACCGCCTCCTTGAGGATGCGGCCCTTGGGCATGGCGATCGTCAGGGTCTCTTCCCAGGGTCTCGTCTTTTTCACTCCTTTACCCTCTCTATCCTGGCCCCGAGGCCCTTCAATTTTTCCTCTATCCGTTCGTAACCCCGGTCGAGGTGGTATATCCTTGAGACCTCGGTCTTCCCCTCGGCAACGAGGCCCGCGAGTATCAGGGAAGCGCTCGCGCGCAGGTCGGTTGCCATGAGCGGCGCGCCGCCAAGCGACTTTACTCCTCGCACGATCGCGCACCTTCCGTCTATGGTTATGTCCGCGCCCATGCGCTTCAGTTCTCCTATGTGCATGAACCTGTTCTCGAAGACCGTCTCCTTTATTACGGATAAGCCGCTCGCTATCGACATCATTGCCGTCATCTGAGCCTGCATGTCGGTCGGGAACCCCGGGTGCGGGAGCGTCTTTATGTCTATGCTCCTTATCGGATAGTCCCCGATGACGCGCACCCCGTTCTCCTCTTCGATGACCTCGGCCCCGGCCTCCCGGAGCTTTATATTGAGGGAGTCGAGGCTCCCGTAAGGGCAGTCCTTTATGAGGACGTTACCCCTTGTCATGGCTGCGGCCACCATGAAAGTCCCGGCCTCGATCCTGTCCGGTATGACCCTTAAGTCTACGGGCTTAAGCTCCCTTACACCGTTTATCCTAATGACCTCGGTCCCGGCGCCTGTTATGTCCGCCCCCATCATGTTGAGGGCGTCCGCGAGGCAGACAACCTCGGGCTCAAGCGCGGCGTTCTCAAGGACCGTCGTACCCTCGGCGTGGACCGCCGCCAGCATAAGGTTCTCGGTCCCCGTAACGGTCGTGGTGTCCATGTATATCTTCGCGCCCCGGAGCTTCTCGGCCGACACGGTAACGTAGCCGTGGTCGATACTCACCTCGGCGCCCATCTTCTTAAGCCCCATAAGGTGGAGATCTATAGGACGCGCGCCTATTGCGCACCCGCCCGGCAGCGATACCCGCGCCCTCTTAAACCGCGATACAAGGGGGCCGAGGACGAGGACTGAAGCGCGCATGGTCTTGACCATCTCGTAAGGCGCCTCCGGTCTCTTCACGTCCCTGGTCCTGATCTTCAGTATCCCGCTTTTCTTGTCCGCGGAGATCTCGGAACCCATGTGGTTGAGAAGCACCTTGAAGGTCTCGATATCGCGGAGCCTCGGGACGTTCGAGAACGTGTTCCAGCCGTCCACGAGAAGGGAAGCGGCCATTAGCGGCAAAACCGCGTTCTTCGCGCCGCTTACCGTCACCTCCCCAACGAGCCTGTTGCCGCCTTCTATGACTATCTTATCCATTTTTCACGTTGGTCCGCTCTCCGGCGGCCGTCCTTATGCCGGAACTTTTCGCATCATTAAAATCAAGGCCCTCACGCCAGGGCGGTGCTCTCGGCCTTCAAGGCCTCGGTCTGGTAGTGCGCTATGAGGTCATCCGTAAGCTCGTCGAGGTCGCCCTCGAGTATTTCAGAGAGCTTATGGAGCGTAAGCCCGATCCTGTGGTCCGTCACTCTATTTTGCGGGAAGTTATACGTCCGTATCTTCTCGCTCCTGTCGCCGGTGCCGACCTGGGTCTTTCTTTCGAGGGCTATCTTTTTCTGCTGCTCCTGGACCTTCATGTCGAGGAGCCTGGCGAGGAGTATCTTCATCGCCTTCTGGCGGTTCTTGTGCTGGCTCTTCTCGTCCTGGCAGGAGACCACTATCCCCGTGGGGATGTGCGTCATCCTAACGGCCGTCTCGACCTTGTTGACGTTCTGGCCGCCGTGGCCTCCGGCCCTGAAGGTATCCACCCTAACATCGTCGCTTTTTATATCGACCTCGACCTCCTCGGCCTCGGGCATGACCGCTACAGTTACCGTCGAGGTGTGGCGCCTTCCGGAGGCCTCCGTCTCTGGGACCCTCTGGACCCTGTGGACGCCGCTTTCGTATTTGAACCTCGAGTACGCGCCCTTGCCCTCGATGGTGGCGATTATTTCCTTGAACCCGTTAAGCCCGGTTGGGCTAGAGCTCAATACGTCCACGGTCCAGCCCCTTTTCTCGGCATATCTCGAATACATCCTGAAGAGCTCGGCGGCGAAAAGGGTGGATTCATCCCCCCCTGCCCCGGCCCTTATCTCGAGGACGACGCTCCGGTCGTCGTTCGGGTCCTTGGGCAGAAGCATAATTTTCAGGCGCGACGTGAGGTCGTCCTTTTTCTTCTGAAGGGCCGGCAGCTCTTCCTTGGCGAGGCCCCTTAGTTCCTCGTCCTTGCCTTCGAGGATGAGCTTGTTTTCCTCGAGGTCCTTCTCGATCTTTTTAAGCTCCCTGTATATGCCTACTATCCCGTCGATTGCGGCGTGCTCCTTGGCGAGCTTCTGGTACTGCTCGGGGTCGCCGGTGACCTCTGGACGGGCCAGGAGGCCCGAGAGCTCATTATATCTTCTCTCTACTTCAACGAGTCTTTTAAGCATGGTAATTTTC
>DAIDBB010000601.1 GCA_027310325.1 bacterium
CATGCAGGTCGCCATGGTCCCCTGCCGTTATGCTCAAGCAGATACGCGTAACCCTTAGGGCAAGCCTGTCGTCCAAGATGGAAATCCCCGTGGAACCTGTGTCCCGCATCAGGCTTTTTCTCATAGACCGTCGCCCTCCAGCCGGCTTTCGCGAGATTTACGGCGGCCACGAGGCCAGCAGGCCCTGCGCCGACTATCTGGACCTCTTTATCCATCTGTAAGTCCCTATAGGCATATTATATCTTCTCTTTTATGATGTCCGGGAGGCCCTCCTCCGCAGCCTTGTTGAGCACCTGCCGCCTCCTCCGCCATTGACCGTCGTACATGGGCCAACTGCCATAATGACCATTAAAAACCATTATTCCTAAGCACGGAACACCTAATTCTCCTCTTGAATTTTTATTTATACTCATTTTGCAGGCTCGGCAGGCGGTTCAGGATTTCTTCCCTTTAAATCGCTAAAGACCTTGTATCCGAATATGACCGCTTCAGCCGATTCTACAAGCTTTTTATTAAGCTCCAAGCTGTGGGCCATAAGCAATCTATAGGCCTCCATGTCTTCTACCCCCCTGACTTTGATCAAAATTTGTTTGGCCTTTTCGACCTTTTCATTCCCCTCCGGCTTAAGTCCAACTATCTCTTTTTGAAAGGCGATGAAAAGCTTCTGAAAACTCCTTTTTCTTGGTTTATTCATAGCCATCTTGCCTCTGCTTCAAGTTCTTTCTACCGTGAAACCGTATAACCGCCCAAGGTCAACTTCACCTGATTAGAATTGAAGAGACTTAAGTATTTATTTTCCTGCCATTATTTTCCGCTTTATGGAAAAACTACGCGCTCAAGATAAAGGACATGTCTGATGAGCGCCCCAAGGAAATCCCTGATTTTACACAGAAAGTCTTTGCCCTTTCTTTAAGTTCCGTTGAAAGGAATACGGATGTCACACCCCCACCCGCCGGTTGTCTTTCGGAGGGCATTTTTTTCCAAAAGGCCTTCTCCTACAGAATCCAGAAACCTACCAAGCTGTTCTTCCACCAATGTGGACAGGGGGAGATCCCTTTTATGTGTTATCCCCCTTAGGGCTGTCCGGAGGTCCCTTGGTATCTGGAACGGTTCGAAGCATCCTTAGTAGGTCTTTCCTTCAAAAACAGATAAAAAAATAATATCTTCCGAATTTAGCCTGCCTTTTGCCAAGAAAGCCCCTTTGTAAGCCCATCTTTCTCTACGAGAGACTTACCCCCTTTTATATCCGTATAATCAAATATGTATGAAATTATTCTACTCCGAGTCTTTTCGAGCCGTTTTCCCATGAATCTCATTTCACATCCGGTGTCGGTGTCGCATCAGAAGACGCCGGGAGGAACGGAATATCGACCTTTAGTTGTCTTCCGGTGAGTGAGTTCAGGAAGACTACAATAGAACTTATCTCCTCGTCGGTTAATTTTATACCGAGCTGCTTCTCCCCCATTATTTTTACAGCCTCCTTTAAGCTCCACACTTTTCCATCGTGGAAGTAGGGGTAGGTCAAGACAACGTTACGCAGGGAAGCGACTCTGAAGGAGCGTTTATCTTCCTCTTTTTTTGTCACTTCGTACCTTCCAAGGTCTTCTCCGTAATCAAATTTATCGAACATGCTTCCTCCTACGCCGGCGCCATTATGACAAGTAACACAACCCTTCTCTATAAAAAGACTCAACCCGTGCTTCTCATCCGGAGTTAATGCCTTGCCGTTGCCATTAATAAAATCATCAAATCGGGAAGGAGTAATGAGGGTCCTTTCGAAGGCGGCGATGGCCCGCGCCACATTATCATAATTCAAAGGTTCTTTCTCTCCGGGGAAGGCCTTTTTGAATTGCTCTGAATAGACTGGTATGGATCTTATCCTCTCCAATACCAATTTCTCTGTAGCAGCCATTTCTTTAGGGTTCAAAATAGGACCTTTTGCCTGTCCCTCCAGATCCTTTTCCCTACCATCCCAGAACTGGGCTATATTGAAGGCTGCGTTAAAGACCGTTGGCGCATTCCTCGATCCGATTTGCCACTTGTGTCCTATCGATGTAGATAAATTATCGGTGCCACCCGTAGCAAGATTATGGCATGAGTTGCAGCTTATGAACCCGCTCTTGGAAAGCCTGGGATCAAAATAAAGCATCTTTCCAAGCTCAACCTTGGCAGGGTTCAGAGGATTGGCCGGATTATCTGCAGTGTTCGGAAGAGGTTTGAAAAATGCGTTTAAGTCCTTTTCGTCTGTCCATCCAATGGAGGGTATTGAAATTAAAATTACAAATGTAAAAAACAGCTTCCATGTCTTGCAATTCATAATTCCCTCCATGAATAATGCTTTTCAACTGTTTTCAGGTGAGGATAATGCCAGAGAAATCTCATTCTCTTGTTATCACAACCAGTACTCTGGAATTCTCTCAGCCATGCCTCACTCCATCTGACAGTGAAAAATTATTGCTTCTGCGATTTATAGAGTATTTTTATATAAAAAAACCGGACAGCCCTCTCAGCACCCATAGTAAGTCTTGCACTCAAAAAGAACCGGTATCTGCGGCTTCCCCATGAAACTATCGTTCACCATGCAGAAACCTCTTGCGTTTTTACCGGCTTGATTTCAAGCTGTTTCTGGACATTTGTCCCTGTGCCCGATTGCGTTTGGAGGACCATGACGCCGGTTATCAGGGTTTGATCGCAGTTAAGAACTTTAAAAACCTGCCGGAAAACCTCTTAAAAACCCTCCCAGCTCTTAAGAATTTGGTTATTAGTACCTAAGGGCTCAATACCTAAGCCATCCATCGCTTGCCGCCTATTCCCTTATTTGACCTCGTGGGAAAAACCGAATTTGGTTTTTTTCTTCCCGGTATCAACGTAGATATCAAAGTCGTACCTTCCCTTTGCGGACATGTCCAGCGAATTCATGAAGGAATAGGCTTCTCCCATCTTCATGCCCATCAGCTCCTTCTCGACCTTTCCTTTCGGAGTGGTTATCACAGCCTTGACCTTTGCGGCGGTAATTTCACTCCGAGTATCCGTGTCCATGAGATACAGGTCGACCATCGAATTCTTAGGGTCCGCCTTTAGGGTAGCCTTTATGTTGCCGGACGTGTTTGACATTTCATCTGCCGTGGCGCTTCCGGCAAGAGCTACGGCAACGACAAACGATAAAGCAGTTAGAATTTTTTTTGCCCCTGACATTTTTTGCCTCCCATGAATAGTGTTTTTGTAAAGCGTTAAAGGTTAAACTTTTTTATAGATGTGCCATTGGCTGTGCCGTTCTCCTTACTGCCTTGCTTGTTGCATCGAGCCCTGCGTAATATAGTATCTCCGCTTAAATTGTTTAAGACTGTTTGAATACGTCTCTTAAAATATATCCTATCGAGGTGAAGGCACCGAGCAGGACGAGCCCTACTCCGGGGCCCGCGATAAAGAGTACTGCCGCCTCTGCGGGCTCGGGCCCCAGGGAAGGCGTCAGATGACCCATCACAATCCATGCAAATGGGTATATGACAGCACCTATGCATGTTAATACCGAGGCTACGGCCTTTACCCTGCCGCTTGCCGTCGTAAAGGCAAGGATGGAGGGAGATCAAGATAGTTGCAAGGCCGAGCCCCATGGCATGGAGGTGCCCCCTTACGGGCCTTTTGTGCGCTGTTGCCATAGGGGGATTATCGTGCTCATCTATAAGTATCCCGAGCCTCACAGGTTTGACCGACTCAATCACGATATTGCCCATCTCTTATATTGCCTTGCCCCGGTTTTTAAACTATCCTCGGCTTTCTCAGAACCAGTTGCATTAGGACAGCCAATGCGTAAGGTTACCTGGCCTGTTCCTTGATAGCAACCTCATCCGTATTGCTTTCCTTACCTGCCTTTCCGTCAGGCGAAAGGGACACGAAAAGCGCTTGTCAGTTAACTCCTTCAATTCAATTTTTTCAAAAAATTTTACAATCTGTAGAAGGTATGTTTTATAATATTCTACAAATTGTAGAATTGTCAAGAAAAAAATTTTTAATATAGGAGAAATTTATAAAGACGCGGGTCAACTTCTACAACGGGAGGCGTCCTCACTCAAGTCTGGAAGACAGGACCCCATTTGAGGCATACTGGCAGAAACCCAGGGTCGGCTACTCCAGCCGCCCCACTATACAGGCGGCATAACCTTAATGGCTTTTCACCTTATTTACGCCGCCAACCTGTCCAGTCTACTGGGGCCATGAAG
>DAIDBB010000006.1 GCA_027310325.1 bacterium
GATCTGGGGAGAGCAGGCCTGGGGGCGGTACTGGGCCTGGGACCCGAAAGAGACCTGGTCTCTCATAACATGGACCGTATTTACCCTGTACCTGCACGCTAAAAGGGTCCCGCGGCTGGAGGGGCTTCCGGCGTCGGTATTTAATATCCTCGGTTTTGTGAGCATGATGATGACATTTCTAGGCGTAAACTGGCTCGCGAAGCTCCTCGGGATACCGAGCATGCACGTTTATGCCGTGTAAAAACCGTTCTAACCAATATGTCTTTTATCCCTGAAAGAATAAAGTCAATTTATCCTCCGTTCCGGGCAGGGCTGCGCGAAAATCTGCGGGTAACCACCGGACGTATCTACAGGAAACTAAGCTCCCTTGTAACCTCGGTCTACATACTGTCTCTCATGGCCCTTTTCTACCTGATAGGGACCATATTTCCACAGGGAGAGAATATCGACGATTACGTAAAGGCCGGCGGCAAGTACATATTCCTGGTCCGTTCATTTAACCTCCTCGATTTTTTCTCATCGCCATTATTTCTCCTCCTTGCCGTAATACTTTTTCTTAACCTGGCCATGTGCTCGTATGAAAGATACCTTTCGCTTTTTACCCCTGCGGTTTTCCCTCCGACGTTCAAGCCGACATACACGTTCTATCTGACCCAGGACATGAAGGAAGGGGACCATGAAGTAAGGGGTATCTTAACGGATGAGCTCCGTTTCAGGTCCGTAACGGAAAAAAAGGGAGAGCCCTGGGTCGTAATGGAAAAAGGGCCCAGGATCTCATACAGATGGCTTACATGGATATATCACGCCGGCATAATACTCTGCTTTGCCGGGATAATCCTGACCTATCTCTTTGCGTTCGAAGGAGAACTGACCCTTAAGCCCCGTGCGGCAACTATATTTACTCCGGACAAGACCGGACGCTTCACGGGCCTTTTCAAGGAGCACGCCTCGCTGCCCGGCTTTAGCCTCCTCCTCGACGATTTCTCCGCCGAGTACGCGCAGTCCCCTCGCCTCGATTATCCGGCTGACAAGCTATCGAGACTTGCGACGGGGCTTGGGTGGAAGGCGCCTGCCTACAAATTAGACGACCAGTCGATGTCACCTAAGGCATGGAAGTCGAAGATAAAGGTACTAAAAGGGAGCGTCCCGGTAAATGAAAAGACCATTGACGTCAACTATCCGCTTAGATACGGGGGATATACGTTCTATCAGGAAGGCTATGAGCAGCTGCTGAAGATCCGGGTGAACGACAGCTTTATCCCCCTTGAGACAAAGGCGGACGAAGACCTGTTCCTGCCTGGGCTCGACACACCGGTTAGGCTTTCCGCCGCGAAGGACGGGGTCCTCCATCGTATTGACGGGGGTGTAGAAAACATAAGGCCTGCTTCAGTCCTGAAAAGGCAGGTAAAGACCGACACAGGAGAGAAAAAATACGAGGAAGTCGGCAGGGTCGAACTCGGCGATTCCATCCTTCTTGACGGAAGGAAGATAACGCTAGCGGGTGTAGCGGATTCTTCGACCCTGAGTTACAGGTACGATCCCGGGGCTAAGGTCCTCTGGTGGGCAGGGATACTTGTGATAGCGGCCATGAGCATGAGATTTTTCGGAGGCTGGTACCTTGTGGCCTACAGGCTGGTCGAAAAAGACCGGATCGTATCCATCGACCTCTATGTCTCAACAAGGGGCCTAGGCGCCAACGGCCCCCGCCTGGCGAAAAGGATAGAATCGGCCCTCTCGCGTAACGACATAAGGCCCTCCCTGCTGCCGCCTTCGTTCTGAAGGCAGACCATCCGATGGAAATAAAGACATTCATAGAAGAGATAAAAAAAAGAAAAGACCTTTCCAAGGTCGTCCATGAGGAGCTTATCCCTCGCGGCGAGTCCGAATACGGCGAACCCTTAACACCTCTTAATCCGGAGATAAAAAGCGCCCTCGAGTCGCTGGGCATAGATAGGCTTTACAGCCACCAGGCCAGAGGCATCGACCTCATACGAAGCGGGAAAAATATCGTGGTAATGACCCCTACCGCGAGCGGCAAAAGCCTTATATACAATATCCCTGTACTCGAAGCCATCCTCAAAGACCCCAACTCGCACGCTATATATCTATTCCCGTTGAAGGGGCTCGAACAGGACCAGCTGAAGGCGTTCCGCGAACTCTCGACGAGCCTGCCTATCGAAAGGAAAAACGTACCCAAACAATCGAGAAGCCGCTCATTTACACCGGACCTCTGTGAGATATATGACGGGGACACTACGGCTTACAGGAGAAAAAAGATCCGTGAGATGCCGCCGGGTGTGGTGCTTACGAACCCGGACATGCTTCACCTGGCCATTAACGCGTTCCACCAGAAGTGGGAGCGATTTCTACGGAATTTGAAGTACGTGGTCATAGACGAAATCCATTCGTACAGGGGGGTCTTCGGCTCGCACGTAGCCCATGTGCTAAGGAGGTTAAGGAGGATCGCCAGGATGTACGGAAGCGACCCGGTATTTATCGCCTGTTCGGCTACCATCGCTAATCCGAGGGAACTCGCCCAGATGCTCACCGGCCTTCCCTTCGAGCTAATAGACAGGAGCGGCGCCCCTCAGGGCAAGAGGTTTTTCACGTTCATGAACCCGATCCCGGAAATGAGCCCTTATACTGTAGCCACGAAGCTCTTCATCTCGTCCGTGCGGTCCGGCTTCAAGACCATAGCCTTCACAAAGACAAGAAAGATTACCGAGCTCATGCACGCGTGGGTCAAGGAGGGCGCCCCTGACATAAGCGGCAAGATCAGCTCTTACCGCGCTGGATTTCTGCCGGAAGAACGACGCTCCATCGAAGGCATGCTCTTTAACGGGACGCTTTCCGGCGTCATCTCTACAAGCGCCCTTGAGCTCGGGGTCGATATAGGGGGCCTTGACGTCTGCATACTCGTGGGTTATCCGGGCACCGTAAGCTCCACATGGCAACGGAGCGGAAGGGTCGGCAGGGCGGGAAGGGATTCCCTTATAGTGATGGTCGCCCATGAGAACGCCCTCGACCAGTACTTCATGCGTAACCCAAATGACTTTTTCAGGCGGAGTTCGGAAGCCGCGGTAATCGACAGCGAAAATGAGCCGATACTCAAATCTCACCTCTTATGCGCCGCGGCCGAGGCCTATCTGAAGCCTGACGATGCCATCTACCCCATAGCGGGATACGAGCCGATACTGGATGAGCTCGAAAAGGAGGGCAAGCTCAGGCACTGGAAGAAGGGAGATATCTGGTATCCCAGAGCCAGATACCCCCAGAGAGACGTCTCGATCCGCGAGACCGGCGAGAACTTCGCCGTAATAAGGAATGACGGCTCGATGCTCGGAGAGTCGAGCGCTTCGAGGGTCGTAAAGGAACTTCACCCCGGGGCGGTATATCTTCACAAGGGCTCACAATACAGGGTTTCGAGGCTTGATCTGGCCGAAAAAAAGGTCTTCTGCAACGCCGCGGAAGACCTTAACTACTATACACGCCCGATCTCAAACGAGGATACCGAGATAATATCCGTAACCGGCACAAAGGAATTGAAGAACGCTACCATAAATCTCGGCATGCTCAGGGTAACCGAGCGTGTCCTGGGCTACAGGAAAAAAGATATCCATACGCAGGAAAACCTCGGCGAATTTCCCCTGGACCTCCCTCCATCGGTATTTACGACCATGGGGGTCTGGATGGTGGTGAACGATGAGATCCTTGACGAAATAAGGGAAAAACAATTCGGCAAGGGAGGCTCGCTCCACGCGGCGGAGCACGCCGCCATAGCGAGCTTGCCGCTTTTCGCGCTCTGTGACAGGATGGACCTCGGGGGCGTCAGCTACCCCTTTAACCCCGAACTAGGGAACGCGGCCATCTTCATTTACGACGGCCACGAGGGCGGGGTGGGCCTTACGAGAAGAGGCCTCGAATGCGTCGAAGAGTGGTTCACTTCGACCATACGCCTCATGGAAGAATGCCCATGCGAGATAGCCTGCCCGTCCTGCACCCAGGACCCTCAATGCGGAAACAACAACGAACCTCTCGATAAAAGAGGGGCGATAATGATATTAAAGTACTTCCTCGGAAGGAGCTAAAATAAAAGGCCCGAAGTTTTAACTTCGGGCCTTTTATCGGCAACATACTTTTAAGAGATTATCTTTCCAGCTCCTTCAAAACCGCCTCTCCCATCTCAGAGCAGCTTACCTTTTTTGCCTTGGGCTCCGCTATATCTGCTGTCCGAAGGCCCCTGTTAAGGACCTTCTCAACGGCGTTTTCTATCTCCATGGCCGCGTCTTCCATATCAAATGAGTATTTGAACATCATCGCTATCGAAAGTATCGTCGCGATGGGGTTTGCTATGCCCTTTCCCGCTATGTCAGGGGCGCTTCCGTGGATCGGCTCGTACATGGCCCTGTTTTTTGCGGAACCGAGACTTGCCGAGGGCAGCATGCCGATGGAGCCCGTAAGCATGGCGGCCTCGTCGGAGAGTATGTCCCCGAAGGTATTTTCAGTTACTATGCAGTCGAACTGTCTGGGGTTCCTCACCAGCTGCATCGAACAGTTATCGACATACATGTGGGTCAATTCGACGTCCGGATAATCTTTTCCAACCCTTGTAACGACCTTTCTCCAGAGTTCAGTAGTCTCAAGCACGTTCGCCTTGTCCACGCTCAGGAGCTTTTTCCTTCTCTTTCTAGCCACCTCAAAACCTACCCTCGCGATCCTTTCAATTTCGGGAGTGGTGTAGACCATCGTATTAACGCCGCGCTCGGTGCCGTCAGGGAGCTTCTCGACCCCTTTCGGGGTCCCGAAGTAAAGCCCCCCGGTGAGTTCCCTTATGACCATTATATCAACCCCTTCGACTATCTCGGGCTTAAGGGTGGAAGAATCTAAAGTGCCCTGTATATCTTCGCCGGCCTCAGATTAGCGAAAAGCCCGAGTTCCTTTCTCAGCGCCAGAAGCGCCCTCTCTGGCCTTATCGAATAATCGAGCCCTTCCCATTTCGGCCCCCCGACGGCGCCGAGCAGGACCGCGTCGCTTTTAAGGGCAAGCTCAAGGACGCTATCTTTCA
>DAIDBB010000306.1 GCA_027310325.1 bacterium
AGATGGACCCTCCTATGCCTTTCCACAGGTTTGACCTGGACCTGGGCGTTTTTTTGGGCTCCCTTGAAGAGGAGATGAGCCGCGCTATCCTCCGTGACGTCAGGGACAGCCGTGAAAGGGCGATACTCGTAAGCGTCTCAACGAGGCACAAGGAAGAGCAGATGGAGTCCCTTGAGGAGTTGAAGGAGCTGGCGCGATCGAGTAACGTCATCGTGCTCGACACCGTCTGCCAGAGGCCCGAGAGGATAAACCCAAAATACCTGATGGGTACCGGCAAGATAAAGGAGCTTATAATAAAGGCACTTCAGAAGGAAGCGACCCTCCTCATATTCGACCAGGAGCTCACGCCGACCCAGATAAGGGAGCTCGGCGACATAACCGAGCTAAAGGTAATCGACAGGACGCAGCTTATACTGGACATATTCGCCCGCAGGGCGCACTCACGGGACGGCAAGGTCCAGGTGGAGCTCGCGCAGCTCAAGTACCGGCTTCCCAAGCTTACCGGGAAAGGCACGATGCTTTCAAGGCTCATGGGCGGGATAGGCGGCAGGGGCCCTGGAGAGACCAAACTCGAGGTCGACAGGAGAAAGGTCCAGGACAGGATATCGCACCTGGAAAAGGAACTCGAAAGCCTCAGCCGCGGAAGGTATGAACGGAGAAGGAGAAGGGCCTCAAGCGGCGTGCCGATAATATCCATCGTAGGCTACGCGAACGCCGGAAAATCTACCCTTCTTAACGCCCTTACTAAAAGCGGAACCCTGGTGGAGGACAAGCTCTTCGCGACCCTCGATACCGCTACACGAAGGCTACGCTTCCCCAGGGAAAGGGACGCCGTCATAACCGATACCGTCGGGTTCATACGCGACCTCCCCAAAGAGCTTCTGAAGGCATTCAAGGCCACGCTTGAGGAGATGGAGGACGCGGACCTTCTAATCCATCTTATCGACATAAGTAATCCGCATTTCGAAGATCGGATGGCCACCGTTGAAAAACTCCTTGATGAAATAGGGCTTTCCGATATACCCCGCACACTGGTATTCAATAAATGCGACCTTGTGGAGCCGGTCATAGCCAGGAACCTCGCGCGCAGATTCAACGCCATACCTATATCAGCAGTAAGACAGTCGACACTTATGGACCTTCTGAAGGAACTCGAAGCAAGGCTCTGGGAGGATAAAGTAGCCGGGCTGGAGGCCCATGGTAAAAAAGAGGCCCTGTAGTCCGGCCTTTTGTGCAGGGATATGATCAGGTGTACTTCCTGGCGGACCTTATTATCTCTTCGGCGAAGTATGGCTTGCGGATAAACTCATCTATCATGCCTTCCCTGATGCCCTGCAATATTACTTTCTCGGCGTCCCTGAAGTAGCCGGTAAATAACACCACCTTCGCGTTCGGCACTACCTTCTTGATCTCCCTGTACGCCTCAAGCCCGTTCATCCCAGGCATCACCATGTCCATGAATACCAGGTTGTAGTCCCTGTCCTTTAAGGCCTTTACCGCGTCTTCTCCGTTTATAACGTAGGCAGCCTCAAAACCCTCGTCCTTCAATATCTCGCTTATTCCTACGCCTATGGACTCCTCATCGTCTACGACCAGGATCCTGCCTCGCTTGTTACCATCCGGCATTTTCATATGCATTTTCATACCTCCGCCCAGGCAAGTATATGCCCGGCCATAAAACCGTCGGTGAGTACGCTCATACATGACATACCGTTACGGGTGTTCAACGGGGTGGGCCAGGGAGGAATTTACTGTGGAAGAGTCTTGATGAAGTATAACTTCTAAAATTGTGATGTCAAGGCAATGACCGCCTGAATTCCCAGGGCGGCTGGGGGTTCGTCTCCTTCCAGAGCCCGTATTTACGGGCCCGTGCCTTTTTCTCCGCCTCGATATATTCGGAAGCGTAGGGCCTTTCCAGATAGGCCCTGTACGCCCATGCCCATCCTTCATCTACCATCTCAAGGTTTATATCCCTTCCCTTGAAGCGCACGATGCCGACAAGTCTCCCGTACCGGTCGATATCCCGGACTTCGACGCTCACATGCTTGCCGCGGACCTTCGACCTCAGGGACGATGCGGCCTGCCTGCCGAAAGGCTGCCCTGGTTTTTCCCTGTGCCGTACCTCCGGAGCGTCGATACCGTACAGTCTTCTCT
>DAIDBB010000009.1 GCA_027310325.1 bacterium
GTGCAGGCCAGGACAAACCGCATAGTGGAGATGATGACCGGCGGCGACATGATCTTCATAACATCATATAACGGCACCTCAATATGCTTTTCCATGAAGGGCCGTGACGTGCTGCCTGATACCGGGATACTTACCAGACCCGGCGCTTTCGGCAACCTCCCGGCCGGAGAGGCGTTCCTCGCTCCCATCTAGGGCACGGCCGAGGGTGTCCTTGTGCTCGAGTGGGCGCCTACCAAACGGCTGAGAGACTCCATAGAACTCGATGTCAGAAATGGGAGGGTCGTTGATGTCAGCGGCAGCGACCCGTTAGCCGCGGATCTTAGAGAAAAGATCCTTAAGAACCCTCTTATCGGCAATATCGCGGAGCTCGGGATAGGGACGAACGATAAGGCGGAAAGGCCCGATAACATCCTTGAGACGGAAAAGATACTCGGCACCGTTCACATCGCCCTGGGAGATAATTCATCTTTCGGGGGCAAAGTGAGCGCCCCCTTTCACGAGGATTTCATATTCTTCAAGCCGACGCTTGAGGTTTTTAAGGGCGGACAGAAGATCGAGATTATCGTAGACGGAGAACCGAGATTTTAGCGGACAGGGCGAGAGGCCCCCGCAGGGGCAGCGGGGACCATCATTTCCTCTTACAGCTCCTATTTGCCAGCTTTATATTTGAAGATATTCCCGCTCACGAGAAAGAGATAGGAATTTTCACTCAGGGAATAGACCCCGCTCAGAACAGGTCCCTTCTCCCTGGAACAGCCGACAGCGCCAAGCGCTCCCTGGACGTCTTCTTCGATAAGCAACTCTTCAAAAGAAAAGAATTCGTGAATATCCATTTTGTGGGCCATGAGGGCCTCCTTTCATAACCTTCGATCCATGGTAGGACCTGCAATCAGTATAAAGGCTTAAGATTAAGAACAGATTAGCAAAAGATTTATTTTCTTTTACTTTTTTAAGATATAATAGAAAAATCCGGTGGTTATGATATTTTTAAATATAGGGTTTATAGGAGAGCCTATTGCACTTTCCTGTTACGGGATAAGGTCCCGCTTCCTGGCCGCGTTCTTTGCGGCATTAATATTAGCGATACCAGTTCATGCCATAGCTAAACTCCATGCGATTAATATAGTCAAGGAACGGACTGAAGGCAAGGTGCTCACCCACGAACTCAATGTGACTATTGACATCAAGACCCGTATGATAAGCGGCGTAGACAGGATTGCTGCAAAAAGATCCGGCGATAGGCTTAATCTCGTTATACGGACCGGCTCAACCGTAGATAAGGTCGAATCCGGCGGCGTGCCGGTCGATTTCAGCGTAAACCGGCTGAGGGGCGCCAGGGCCGATACGGTATCGGTCCCGGTCCCGGGCCCTTCCGCGGGGACTGTGACCTTCGATATATATTTCCACGGCGTTTTCCCTGGTATTGATGACGCCAGCAGGAACATAAAAAGAGGTGTAGCGTTCGTCGATGATGGGGTTATCGGGGATGAAGGCGTTTTTCTTCCCTCGTCCGCGCTATGGTATCCCCAGGAAGCAACCGGGCTCCCGCTTTTTGAGATATCCATAGACGCGCCGGCAGGCTTCACGTCGGTCACCGAGGGACAATGGGTTGAGAGTCTTAAGGAAAAAAACAGGGTCATTGACCGGTGGAAGACGGAAAAGCCGCTACGGGGTCTCGACCTCGTGACAGGCAGATACTTCGTCGATAGGCTTAGTTACAAAGGGATCGACATATATACCTTCTTCTTCGAGAGAGACGATACGCTCTCGAAGACCTACATCGATAAGACCAAAGGGTATC
Source organism: bacterium (assembly GCA_027310325.1). Taxonomy (GTDB): domain Bacteria; phylum Desulfobacterota; class GWC2-55-46; order GWC2-55-46; family GWC2-55-46; genus JAKAIQ01. The sequence goes on from DAIDBB010000009.1 coordinate 1,802, forward strand.
TGGACCTTTACCAGAACATGATAGGCCCCTACCCCTTCAGGAAATTCGCGGTAGTTGAGAACTTTCTCCCCACCGGCTACGGGATGCCGTCTTTCACCCTCCTCGGATCGACTGTCTTAAGGCTCCCCTTCATTCCGGATACCTCTCTGGGCCACGAGATAGCGCATAACTGGTGGGGCAATTCCGTCTTCGTGGACGACTCCCTCGGCAATTGGTCCGAGGCGATAACCACGTATACGGCCGATTATCTTTTTGCCGGAAGGTCCGGAGAAAAAGAAGCGGCCGGGTTCAGGCTTAATAAATTGAGGGGTTATAAAAACTTCGCCGGAGACAACGCCATAGCATTAAGGGACTTCGTAGATTCCACAACCACGGCTTCGCGCGTGGTAGGCTATGACAAGGGGATGATGGTTTTTAACATGCTCGAAAGGCTCCTCGGTCCGGTAGAATTCAACAAAGGCCTCAAGGAGCTTTACCGCACTCAGGCGTTTAAGCCCACTACATGGCTCGACATTCAATCGGCTTTTGAAAGGTCCTCCGGCCAAAACCTCAAATGGTTCTTTGATGAATGGGTAGAGAGGGCTGGCGCGCCGGTTCTTTCAATGGATAACGTCACGCTTAGCAGGCAAGGGAAAGGATTCAGGGTATCATTCAATATCAAACAGACGGGACCGGCCTACATAATGGACATCCCCATAGTCTTTGATACGGCCTCCGGAAAGATATCAAGGAACGTCAGGATCGACAGACCGGTTGAGAAAGTCTCTTTTGACCTCGACTCAAGGCCTTCATCTTTTGAATTAGACCCGGACCACGAGGTCTTCAGGCTCCTTTCGGACGAAGAGACCCCGCCGACGCTGGCGTCTTTTTTTGGCGACAAGCGAGGGGTGATAATCATACCTGGGAGCGGCGCTAAGGAGAAGTACATTACCCCGGCTGAATTTCTCTCAAGCGACTATAATATAACGTTTGTTGCCGATTCAGACCCCCGTGCCGGGGAGTATCTGAAAGAAAGGTCTGTGTTTATCTTCGGAGGCCCTGAGGAAAATCGCCTGTTCCAGCGGATGAACGAATATATGTCCGGATACCTCCGCATATCCGGCGACTCATTGAAGTTCCTCGATAAGTCCTACGGGCTTAAAGATACGATACTCGTCTTTTCGCTGAAGAACCCGTTTGACAGGACAAAGACGATATGCTTTCTGTTCGGTGACGCAGACAGGGAAAAGATCGCGAAAGCGGCCAAAAGGATACGTTATTTCACCCAGTTCAGTTATCTCGTCATGAGCGATGAGAAGCTCGAAAAAGGGACCTTTCAAGGAAAAATGGCTTTAAGGCATGAGTTTTAAATTAATTAGAAATGCGTTACCGAAGGAGGGGATATGAATTTTAAAAAGAACGCTATATTTCTCGCCCTATCGCTGACTCTGGTCCCCCTGTGCGCCGCGTTGGCCAATGAGAATGAGCCTGTAGCCTCAAAGAGTTCCGATAACGATAAAAGCGAGCTAGAGTACGATCTCAGGACAAACTCCGCCTTTCTCCAGTCCGCAAGGGCCGTGGTCGAGTCGAGCGGCGATCCTGATGCCATGTCGTATTTGAAGCTGGCCGAATCGGCGCTCCAGGAAGGCATAAAGCATTACAACGACGGGGAGTACTCCCTTGCCTCGGAACAGATAAAGGAATCGACCAGGATGGCGATTCAAGCGATAATAACCTCAAAAAACCAGCAGGACCTGACCATAAGGGACTATGCCATCCAGAAAGAGATGGCCTTGAAGGAGAAGTACGAGGTAGCTCAGAAGGTCGAACGGATAAAAAAGGACATCCCTGAGGTCGCGATCTTCATAGCCACCGCCGAGAGGCTGCTGTCAACCGACGAAAATACTGAAGCTAGGCATAAAGTATATGAGTCGAAAGAACTTCTTGAGTCAGCCAAGGATTTTCTTTCCAGAGAGCGATACGACGACTCAATCGACAATCTGGACAGGGCCTACAAGCTCATAACGGATACCATAAAGGAGATAAAAAGGCTTAAGGGAGAGGCTATCACGTACAAAAAGACGTTCAAGAACGAGAAAGAGGAACTGGATTATGAGGTGAAAAAGAACAATTCTTATCTATTTTTTGCCACGCAGTCGGTAAGCGAGGACGATAGAGACGCTGAGGGCATGATCCGCGACGGAGAGGCCCTGAAAGATGAGGCGATGGCCGCGGTCAAGAACGGTGAGAACAGAAAGGCGCTCGAAAAGCTGAGGGCCTCGACATCGATGCTGATGCAGGCCGTTAGGACGTCCTTCAAGAACAAACAGGAGCGTGAATAATGATGTATAGGCACGCGACTTGACAAAAAGGCAGCGAATAATGTAAATTGTATCTTCTCTTTAATACGGTCCTATCGTCTAGAGGCCTAGGACGTGGCCCTCTCAAGGCTAAAACACGGGTTCGAATCCCGTTAGGACCGCCATGAAAGACAAAAAGGCTGCCCCATCAGGGCGGCCTTTTTTTATTTGCTGTTTTTAAGGATGAAGGGATCTCTGATTATTCGCCAATTCCCCTCCTCTTAGCTC
>DAIDBB010000013.1 GCA_027310325.1 bacterium
GATCTTGACCCTCGATACGAGAGCCTCCTGGATTATCCTGGGAGGCGAGAGTATCGAGTAGAGTATGCCGTCGCGCCTGAAGCGGACCTCTATCGCGCGCTCAAAGGGCTCTATGTGGATGTCGCTCGCCCTTTCCTTCACCGCCTGGAAAAGAAGCGAGTTCAAAAGCCTTATTATCGGCGCCTCGTCAGCGAGGTCGAGGAGGTCCTTGGGCTCGTCCCATTGATGCGCTATCGTCTCAAGGCTCTCCCCGCTGAGCTCGCTTATGACCTCCTCGGCGGACCCCGATAGCCTTTCATAGAACCTGTGGATCGCTCCCAGCACCTCTTTTGCCGGGACCATGACCGGCTGAACGGGCAAACCTACGATCCTTCTTATGTCATCGAGGGCAAACAGGTTTTTAGGGTCAGCTACGGCAACAAGGAGAGCGCCGTCTTTTTTATTTAGCGGGAATACGAGGTTTTTCTTCACGAAAGCAAGGGGGAGCTTTTCAAGAAATTCAAGCCCCACGTCGCCGTCTTCTATCTTGTCCATGGAGCCGGAGGAACCGCCGCCCCCTGCCCCGCTCGATCCGCCCCCTGGAACCTCCGGGGCAGCCTTTCTGAATCCGGATATATCCATCTCAAGCACCCTATTATTTCCTTACTCTAAACGCCTACCTTTTTTCTTTCTCTATCTGAAGGGAGTTTTTCTCGAACTCTTCCTTCTTCCTTTCCCTAAGTTCCTCGAGGTTCTGGAAGTCCTTTACTATGGTGGGGGTGAGATACACGAGCACGTTGGTCTTCATATTCTCATTCCTGGTCGACTTGAAAAGCCATCCCAGAAGCGGAATGTCCCCGAGGAACGGCACCTTTGTGACGTTCCTCGTCTCTTTGTTCTGGATAAGCCCGCCGATGACGACCGTCTGTCTGTCCCTTACAACGACGGAGGTCTGCGCCGACCTCTTGGTGGTGATTATGTCGGTTGCCGTAACGCCCGTGGTTGAAGTAGGCGCCAGGGCCGATATCTCCTGATATATGTCGAGCTTTATATAATCGCCCTCGCTTATCTGCGGTTTGATCCTTAATGTTATGCCCACGTCCTTTCTCTCTATCGATTGCACCGGCGGGGCCCCCAGTGTAGTCGAGGCCTGGAACTTGCTGAGGAACGGCACGTTCTCGCCGACCATGATCTCGGCCTCCTTGTTGTCGCTCGTGAGTATATGAGGCGTTGAAAGCACGTTGACGGCGTCCCTGAACTCGGCCAGGTTGAAGAGGGCCGCGAAGCCCGGCACGTTAAGTGCGGTAGTCGTCCCGTCGGGCCTCGTTACAGGGACGTTAAGGAAGTTCGCCACACCCCCCAATGAGAAACCGGTCATGCCGGAGACTATGTTCTGGATCGCCGTGGCGTCGATGGTCCCGACCCCGCCTATGAAAAGGGGCTTTCCATTCGACGTCGCGGCCGCGCGCCAGTTCGCCCCGAGACTCAGGGTCTTGTCTATCGACACCTCGGCTATCATAGCCTCTACGAACACCTGGCGAGGACGCCTGTCGAGCTTTTTGATGACCTGGACGATGTTCTGATAATCCTCCGGGGAGGCCATTATGATGAGCGAATTGGACGCCTTATCAGGGGTAATCGCTATCCTTCCCGCAAACTCGGCGATCGGAGGGGCTCCACCTGGAGCTCCGGTTGGCGGCGCGGCCGGACCTGCCGGCTTTACGATGCCTTCGAGCACCTTCGCTATCTCGGAGGCCTCGGCGTTCTCCAGGTAGTATACGTTTATGCGAGAGCTCGCCTCAGGCGGCGCGACGTCAAGTATGCCGATCAGCCTCTTGTACTCGGCGTTTTCCTCGGGCGAGCCGAAAAGTATGAGGGCATTGAGCCTTTTATCGGCAACAGGACCCACCCCTTCCCCGACAGCGGGAGGCTGGGGGGTCATCTTAGTCATCGACTGGCGGGAGCCCGGCCTTATCTGCCTCAATGTCTGGGCGATGGCCTCTGCCTGTCCGTTCCTGAGGTACACGACCTCGGGGGTATAACCGCGGGGCTCGACGTCGACCATCTGCAGGATGTTAAGTATCTTATCGACATTAAGGGCGCTGTCTATGACAAGGAGCGAGTTTCCCCTGCCGAATGCCGCGACATAGCCTTCCTTGGAAATAAGAGGCTGTATCATCGGCAAAACGTCCTGGCTCTGAATGAACGTGAGGGGTACGAGACGCGCTATATAAGTATCATTGACCCTGAAACCGTTGCTTGTGACCTTCATCGGGTCCTGCTTTATGCCGCCCGCGGGCACTATCTTGTAGGCCGTTCCCGTAAAAACGGTGGAATAACCCTTGAGTTCAAGCACAGAGGTAAAAAGATCGAAGGCCTCATCTATGTCTATTTTTGTAGGCGCCACTATGGTGACTTTACCGGTCACACGGTCGTCGTAGATGAAGTTCTTTCCCGTAATCTTGCTTATGAAATTGGCTACGGTCGTGATGTCAACATCGACGAAGTTGAGCTGTATCTTCCCTTCCTTTTTTACGGGCGAATTTTCCTGCGCGTGCGTCGCGGCTGGATGCCTCAAATGGAGGGCAAACAAAAGGACGAGACACAGAATGATGTAGAGACTTCTATTCGCTGGGCACCTCCCTGACAAACCAGTCATAATGGATTACCTTATCTGATAATTTAATTTCGTAGGCTGACCGTTTCTTATGACATCCAGCGAGATCCTGCTTTCTCCGCGCAGGCCCGTGAGGAGTTGAACGCCTTTTTCCGGCGAATCGATGCTGTAATCGTTCACTTTGACAAGGATATCGCCGTTTTTGAGGCCGATGAGGTTAAAGACCCCATCGGACTTGATTTCGCTGACGCGGAACCCGGTGACCTTCCCATTGTCAATATAAGGCAGAAGTCTGGCATCTGTCAACACCTTACCCATATCATTCAAGACGTTATTGAGAGCCCGCTGGTCTATTACCCACTCGGAGCCTGACTTGCGGGAAACGCCCGAAAACCTCCCCGAAGGAGATGCCGGCGTAGCCTCCGGGCTTCCCGCTCCCGGCGGTTTATCCTGAGGCAGATAAAACGTAAGCATGCGCCCGTTGGCGTCGACCGTTGCCCTGTTGGGCTCTATGCTCCTTAAAACCCCAAGGTCAAAGACCCTGTCGCCGATCCTCGAGATTTCCTGCTTCTTCGACTGAGTCGCCTGGAAGACGGCATAACTCATGCCAGACCTCCCGACGACCGTGCCCAGAAGGGATATATCCCCTACCGATGGGGCGGCCTCTCCGCCGGACTCCGCAACGGAGACAAGGTTTATATCCGCCTTCCCGAAAAGCCCGCCCCCTATCGACCTGTACCTGGCAAGGCCCGCAGGAGGTTGCGCCTTCGCCGCCGCCCCTGTAACGCCCCTCTCATCCCCGGCAAGGGGCCTGTATTTCCATACGATATATTCACGGGCGAGAAGCGCGGATACGGCAAAGATGCCGACGCCCAGAATAACATTTGCGGTCCTGAAAACGTTCGATCTCATTATCATCCCATCATTAAGGCGTCACCGCCACGCTCGCCAGGTCACCCTTAAGCCTCATCGAATAGAACCGCGAGGACTTCTTGTACTGGGAGAAGAGCCCGAGTATTCCCTGGTCGTCTTTTGGAATGACCTCAAGCGTAAGGTCTATCCGGCTTTTCGACAGGATCCTATCCGGGAATACGTCGCCGTAAAGTTTCAATTTCAGGGCCTTCCCGTCTACCCAGAGGCTTTTGATCGTTGCCTTGCAGCTCCTGGAGTCGAGGGCAAGCGTTATGTCGGCCTTATCCTTCAAAAGGAGGTTTATGCCGGCGGCGGAAACTCCGTTAAGGTCCACCCCCGCGCCCCCGGCGTTTATCGACCCGTCAGCGCATCCGCCGTTTACAAGAGTAAAGGCCGAATCTCCCGAAAGGACCCCGGAGCCTTTAAGCCCTGCCTGCCTCAGGACCGGTATCGACGCTACGGCAACGTTACGCGCCTCGGTATCTACGGCGACCGCCCTCCATCCGACCGTCACAACGGACCTTATCTCGCCATCTCCGACGGCGCCTTTGATAACAAGCCTGGCCCTGCCGATAATTAGATACAACGGGTTAAGGCTTACATCGAGCCTGTCGAAATTGACAAGCTCCCCGCTTTCTCCGGGAGGAAATATCTTGACGCCTTCCGCCTCAAAGCCGAAAGGAAGCTTCTTTCGAAAACCGTCGGCGCTGAAAGTTAGCGAGACGTTATTTTCCATCTGTCTTCTTACGACCCCCTCGATGAAGTCGTCGGGTATCAGCGCGGCGACCACCACCACGAATATCAATATGGCCGCTATTCCGGCCAAAACCGATAGAAGGACCCTATTCATGCCTGGAAACCAACACCACCTGTGCAGTTACATCGTAGATATCCGGATTATCAAAGCGCGACTTCATCGAAAAGTCCTTTATTATGAGGAGGTTCTTATAGTCTTCTATCCCGTAGACGAAATTTACGAGCTGATTTAACGTTATGCCCTCTACCTTGACCTCGACCCCGTTCTTGACGTATCCCTTGAGCGCCTTGTCCTCAAAAGGTTTAAACGAGCTTATATTGGACTTTATCCCTATGCTTCTGCCTATCTCCCCTATTATCGTCACAGGCGAAACCCCTGACGGCGGCATGAGAAGCTTTTTTTCAAGGGGAGCGACCTCGGCGCTTTCCTTTACATACTCCTCTTTTTGCGCGTAAAAAGCCTTGAGCGCCGCCTTCCTGGCATGGGCGCGTTTTTCGACCCTGCCGACGATTGCGTTGGTGGCCAGGATAAAGACGAGAGCGACGAAGACGGTCGCGGCCCCTTTAAGATAGACAAGCGTTATGCCCTGCAGTTTATTTTTAAGCTCTTCAATCTCCATCATAATGCACCTAAGGCCTTTCCGGTATCGACGCGGAAAGGCTGAAACTCGCCCCTCCGCCCGCGCGCGCCTTTACATCAGTCAGGGTTATGTCCTTGAAGTAAGGGAGTCTTGAGACCGCGTCCCTGAAACTATTGGCGCCTTCGAAAGAGCCCGCGTACCCGTTGGCGACGAGCCTGCCGGCCTCAATGCGTAAGCTGTATATACGCGTCCCGCCGTCATTCCGGTTTACGGCCTCGGAGAGCTCGGCCATGATATCGTCAGGGTTCACACTGCCCTTTAATACGCCCTTCTCGTCCTTTAGGGTCTTAAGCTTGGCTTCCAATTGAAGCGTCGCGTCTACCACCCTATCACCCTGGAATAGATCGCGGTAAGCGCCCTCGAGCTTTTTATTCGATTGGACAAGGGAAGCGCTTGCGATAGAATACCTTAAGTATGAATACCCCACCCAGAGGACCAGGAGGACCACGAGAAGCGCCGCCGCCCTTTTTAACCCCTTTTCCGCGGCCCTTATCTCCTTACCGTCCGCGAACTCTCCGTGCCTGAAGTTTACAGCGTCATTTAACTGACCTTCCTTGAAGTGCCTGGCAAGGGCCAGAATTCCAGACTTTCCTTCGGCGTATTCGTTCAACACCTCCGAGTCCTTGCCGAGATCCTTAAGTAGCCTTGCCGCTTCCGCGGTCGCGTAGAACTTTCCGACAACGACGCCGTCTTCTTCGAGGGCGCGGAGCGCGAACGAAAGGTCCACGCCCCCTGATATCCCCTTGAAGAAACGCGGTTTGCCGCCCTTCACCACCGTAACCGAGTTAGCGTCTACGAACGCCGAGACCTCGGGGGCGTCAAACCTTTTTAATAAGATATGTTTGGAAAAGAGGCTCGATGTGACCCAGAAAGGGTCCGCGCCGCGCCCTTTAAGAAATTCGAGCCACTCGGACATCAAAGCCTTTTCGACCGCGGCCGCGAGCACACGGCCATCCGCAAGGGGCATGGCGCACAAGGTAAGCTCCTCGACGTTCTTAACGAAAACGTCACGCGCCTCGAACGGTAGTATTTCTTCGAGCTTTTTCCTGTCCGAAAAGGGGAGTTCCATGATCCTCAGGCTTACGAGATTTGCCGGAAGGCCCGCGATAACGCGCGAAAAATCCGTTATCCCTTTAGACCTCATGGCGTCAAAGACCTCTGCGACGGCCTTCTTCATGTCGCCATTGGCCGGGCCTGGAAAATACTCGACCATCTCAAGAGACCTCCCCCTGTCGCTGAAAACCCCGGCGTTGACCGAAGATGGATTGAAATCGAGTATTATGACCGTTTTCGCCATTACCTCTCTCTCCAATAGAGGACCTTGCCGTTATTCTGCGTATCGACTACGGCCTCAACGTCCTTAATGCCGGTGCCTACCGTGGCCCTGGAAAAGATCCTGAAGACGCCGCTTCTGACCGAGATCTGGTCCTGAAGGCTGAAGCCTATCGTCTCGAAACCGGATACCTTCCTTATATCGGCCGTATTCCGAAAAGGGCTCTTATTCCTATAATCTATGACCTTATCCGCCATTGCTTCGGTTATATCGCCGGATAGCGACATGAGCACCTCCTTGGGGGCGGTGTTTATGTTTATCAACTTGTCCGAATATACGGTCACAAAGCGGGAAAGCTTCCCGTAGACCTGGGGCGTGTATCCCTTTACAGCCATCATCTCACCTAAGGAATCGAGCGGGGCGTTCTTCGCGGCATAGGGCGGAGTCAGCTTCCTGTAATAGTCGTAAGTCTCAGCCCCTTTCGCCCTCGGTTCGTCGTTTACGTCGATCCAATCAGCGAGTGTATCGGCAAGCTCTACGGACAGCTCCTGTCCGTCAAGAAGCCTTGAATAAGCGGCATACTTGTC
>DAIDBB010000020.1 GCA_027310325.1 bacterium
GCGCAGGGACTTCAGCGAAGAGACGGCGGTGGAGATAGACACGGAGATAAAAAAGATAGTGATGGAGAACTATACCAGGAGAAAAAATCTTCTCGAGGCCAACATCGGCTCTCTCCACCGGATCGCCAAGGCCCTTCTTGAAAAAGAGGTGCTTGACTCTTCCGAAATAGACAGGCTTATCTACAGCGACGGACCCGGCGGAGGCGGCGACGTTGGGCCTCCGGCCATTCAGCCCGAGGACGCAGCCGAACTCGGCCTCGCGTAAAGTAAAGTGCACGCCTTTCGGCCCAAAGCCCCGGCGGTTTTACCGCGCGGGAAAGGTCTTCGGGAAGTCTCTCATTTTAGATAAAGCGGGCGGATCGTTTTGAGGTTATCTGTCAGATGCCTTGAGATTACGTCGATAGAAAGATCGCATTCCGAGATGCTGCGCGTCGGCGTAGACCCCGCCGGCATCCGGATAATGGCCCCGAAACATTTCCATTACAACCTGAAGGTCGAAAGTCTGACCCCGGCTCAGGCGAACATAATCAAGCAGGATATGCTGTCTATCGGCGGAGAAGTCGCCGTGGCGAGAGGGGCTGCCTCATGCTCGGTTCGCCAGACGGACGCCATTATTTCAGGGACCCTTAAAGAGCTCGATATCCTCGTAGACAAGCTGAAGGTACAGAACCAGGGACTTTCCGGGATAGCCCGGGCCCTGAGAGAGGCCCTGGACAATGTCCGCCTGAAAGAGCTTGCCCTCAAGGGCCGCGGAAAGGACTGGATCCTTGGTCCCAGGACCCTTATCATGGGGATACTCAACGTCACTCCCGATTCTTTTTCGGACCGGGGGCGGTTCTTTGAAAAGAACAGGGCGATCGAGCGCGCCCTCGAGATGGTCGAGGAGGGGGCTGAATGGATCGACGTCGGGGGCGAATCGACAAGGCCCGGGGCTGCACCGGTAGCGCTGAACGAGGAGCTTAAAAGGGTCGTGCCTGTCGTGGAGGCGCTTTCGGGAAAAGCGGACATCTCGGTAGATACGACGAAGTCAGAGGTGGCGAGGCAGGCGCTTCAGGCCGGCGCCCAAATCATAAACGACGTAAGCGCCCTCGGCGCCGACCCTGATATGGCCGCCGTTTGCGCCGAATACGGAGCGCCGGTCGTCCTCATGCACATGCGCGGGACCCCGGCGACGATGCAGAAAGACGTCGGGTACAAAGACTTGATGGCCGAGGTCTTCAACTATCTTTCCGAAAGGATAGAGTACGCCGAAAGCCGCGGCATAGGCCGAGAGAAGATGATGATAGACCCCGGGCTGGGCTTCGGGAAATCGAGGGAAGGGAACCTCGAGATAATTGGGAGGCTGAAGGAATTAAGGTCCCTGGGGAGACCCCTCCTTGTCGGGGCCTCGCGCAAATCCTTCATAGCCGGTACCGTAGGTCCGGAGGGCAGGGAGACCGGCACGGTCGCCGCGGTCGTAGCTTCCATACTTAACGGGGCGAACGCGGTGCGGGTCCACGACGTATCGGGTGCCGTCCAGGCGGCGCGCATGGCGGACGCCTTACGAGCCGCCGGTGAAGGGACGGGAGAGACCACCGGTTAAACGATAGTCCGGGGGAATGGTTTTTAAAATGCTTGAGAACGTCTTAAGGGCGGGGAATCTTATATCGCTCTTCGATATCGTCATCGTGGCCACGGTCCTTTACTGGCTCATGCTGATGTTCAAGGGGACACGGGCCGAAAGGATGCTCTGGGGTTTGGCGGTCATCGTCATAGTCTATTTCGTCTCCCAGAGGGTCGAGCTCCTTACGCTCCATTGGATATTGAGTAACTTCCTCGGGTCCATAGTAATATTCATAATAGTCGTTTTCCAGCAGGACATAAGGAAGGCGCTTGTCCACATGGGGAAGCCCTTTAGCAGCAGGGACATCATAAGGTCGGGTGGCGTACTTGAGGAGATAATAAAGGCCGTCTCCAAGATGTCAAAGGCTAAGACCGGGGGCCTCATTGTGTGCGAGCGCAATATCGACCTCGGGGAGTACACCGAATCGGGCGTGGAGGTCGACTCCAAGGTCTCGACCGAGCTCCTCCTTTCGATCTTCAACACGGACTCCCCGATGCACGACGGCGCAGTCATCGTAAGGGCGGGAAGGATATATAAGGCGGGGTGCATTCTGCCGCTTACGGAAAAGGAACTCGCCAAGCCCCTCGGCACAAGGCACAGGGCCGCCGTGGGCCTGGCGGAGGAGACGGACGCGGCTATAATAGTCGTATCTGAGGAGACGGGCGAGATAACGCTTGCCGTTGAAGAGGAGTTTTACGTAGGCCTCGACGCCGAACGGCTCTATACCGACCTTAAGCGCCTTTTTGCCTTCAAGGAAGCGCCCGGTAAACCTTTTTCCTCGCGGAGCCGCTGAGTGAGAGACCTCTTCTTTAAGAACCTGAGGCTTAAAGCCCTTGCGCTGGCGTTCGCGGTCGCCCTGTGGTTCTTTGTTGCAGGGCAGAGCAACACCGAGGTGGGCTTCCTGGTGAGCCTGGGCTTCAAGGGCATACCCAAGGACCTGGTCATGACAAGCGCGCCTCCGGGCGAGGTCGAGGTCAGGATGCGGGGGCCTAAGCTTTTCATAAATAACCTTTCGCCAACGCAGATAATAGCCGAGCTTGACCTCTCGGGCGCTAAGGAGGGGCTTAATACTTACCGCCTCACTCCGGCGGACATAGTGCGGCCGATGGGCATAGACGTCTCGATGATAAGGCCTGATTCAGTTGACATAAGGCTTGAGCGTCTTGTGAATGTGACACTGCCCGTGAGGGTAAGGTTCTCCGGCAGGCCTGCAAAGGGCTACAGGCTAGTTTCATTCACGGTATCGCCACAGGCCGTGACCGCCGGGGTCCTGAAGAGGCAGCAGAAGGAGATAGAGGCGATTTATACGAAAACGGTCGACCTTGAGGGCGTCAGGGGTTCGTTTACCGCTACCGTCCCTATCGATGCCACTGAAAGGCGTCTCCGGAGCTTGAGCGCCGAAAAGGTCTCTGTCAGGCTTGTAATAGAAAAGGAGAGGTGACGGATGGAAAAGAGGCTCTTCGGAACGGACGGGGTAAGAGGGGTGGCCAATATGGAGCCCATGACGGCGGAGATGGCTTTACAACTCGGAAGGGCCATCGCGTACGTCTTCAAGAAAGAGGCGCGCCGCCACAAGATCGTCATCGGGAAGGACACGAGGCTTTCCGGCTATATGCTCGAAAGCGCCATGGTCGCCGGCGTCTGCTCCATGGGTGTTGACGCCATAGTCGTAGGGCCGCTCCCTACCCCGGGCATCGCTTTCGTCACGTCCAGCATGAGGGCCGACGCTGGGGTAGTCATTTCCGCCTCGCACAACCCTTACCAGGACAACGGAATAAAGTTCTTTTCAAAAGACGGGCTAAAGCTCCCTGACGAAATCGAGCTTCTCCTGGAGAGGTTCATATTCGAAAACCATGACCCTAGCCACCGTCCGACCGCCAAAGAGGTTGGAAAGGCGTACAGGGTGGACGACGCCAGGGGCAGATACGTCGTATTCGCAAAGAACGCCTTTCCCAAGGACCTGACGCTCGACGGGATAAAGATAGCCATAGACTGCGCCAACGGCGCGGCTTACAAGGTCGCCCCCGCGGTTTTTTCGGAGCTCGGCGCTGAGGTCATACAGGTGGGAGTGGAACCTGACGGCGAGAACATAAACCACGACTGCGGGGCTCTGCACCCGGAGAACGTCGCCCGGGTAGTAAGGGAGACGGGATCGGACATAGGGATAGCCCTCGACGGGGACGGCGACAGGTGCATAATGGTCGATGAAAAAGGCAAGGTCGTTGACGGCGACTTCATACTCGCCATCAACGCGCTTGCGATGATAAAGGAAGGAACGCTAAGGAAAAATACGCTCGTCGCAACCATAATGAGCAACTCCGGCCTCGAAGAGGCCATAGAAAGGGGAGGAGGGAAGGTCCTGAGGACCGCCGTCGGGGACAGGTACGTGATGGAGGAGATGCTCAGGAACGGCTATAACCTGGGCGGCGAGCAGTCCGGGCATATAATATTCCTCGACCATACGACGACCGGGGACGGGATAATAACCGCCCTCCAGATACTTAAGAGGATGGTCCTGGACGGAAAAAAGCTCTCCGAGCTTTCGAGCGCCATGCGCAGTTACCCCCAGGTTCTACTTAACGTAAAGGTGAGGGAGAAAAAGGACTTAAGCTCAATACCCTCCGTGACGCATGCCCTCGACGACATAAAAAAGAAGCTCCGGAACAGGGGGCGGGTCTTTATACGCTATTCGGGTACCGAGCCCCTCGCGCGGATCACGGTAGAGGGGGAGAAGGAAGACGAGATAAACGCTATGGCCAACGACCTTGCCCGGGTCCTGAAGAAAGAGATCGGCTGACGCGTTAGAATCAAGATAAAGGAGTTAGTGGAGTATGCCCAGGCTTTCAGTCAACGTGGACCATGTAGCGACAGTAAGACAGGCCCGGCTCGGCGTTGAACCCGACCCGGTGGCGGCGGCCTTGATGGCCGAGACCGCCGGCGCGGACGGCATCACCGTGCACCTGCGGGAGGACAGGAGACATATCCAGGACAGGGACCTCCAGATACTGAGGCTGGTCGTAAAGACGCGGCTCAACCTCGAGATGGCCGCTACAGGCGAGATGGTGGATATAGCCCTTAAGGTAAAGCCGGACATGGTGACGCTCGTGCCCGAAAAAAGGCAGGAGCTTACCACAGAGGGCGGCCTCGACGTTAAGAATAATTTCGATTACATCAAGAACGCCGTCTCCAGGCTGAGGGACGCCGGCATTCCCGTAAACCTCTTCATCGATCCGTCCGCTGAAGCGGTCAAGGCCAGCCATAAGATAGGCTCAAACGGGATCGAGATGCATACCGGCAGGTACGCCGAGGCGCGAAACTTCGATGTAAGGGCAATTGAGCTCAAAAGGGTCCATGACGCCGCCATACTTTCAAGACGACTGGGGCTAAAGACCCACGCGGGCCACGGCCTTGACTACAGGAACGTCACCGAGATAGCCGCCGTAAGGGAGTTCGAGGAGTTCGCCATAGGCTTTAGCATCATAGCGAGGAGCCTATATACGGGCATCCCCGATGCCGTGAGGGAGATGAAAAAGCTAATACACGAAGCACGGACCGCCCAACCCTGAAGAGATGATCCGCGGAATAGGCATAGATATGGTCGACGTCGGCAGGTTCAGGAAGGCCATGGACCGCTGGGGGGACAGGCTCGGGAAAAGGGTCTTTACGCCGAAAGAGCTTAGCTACTGCTACGCGCAGAGGTTTCCGGAACGCCATCTGGCCGCGCGTTTCGCCGCCAAGGTAAGCCTCTTTAAGGCGCTCGGCAGGCCGATGCGCTTCAAGGACGTCGAGGTCACAAGGGGCTCCGAAGGCCCGGGGTTCAGGGTAAAAGGTCTCGAAGAAGAGATCAATCTTTCGGTTACCATAACCCACGATAAAAATTTAAGCGTTGCCGAGACGATTGTGGAGAGGTGCGAATGAAGCTTGCCGACGCCAGGACCATCCAGGCCATAGACCGCAGATCAATAAGGGATTACGGCATCAAGGGCCTGCAGCTTATGGAGAACGCAGGAAGGGGTGCCGCGGAGATAATCCTCCGCGAGCTTCAAGGCTATCATAAAGGGGGCCGGGTCTCCATAATAGCCGGCAAGGGAAATAACGGCGGGGACGGGTTTGTCGTTGCCAGGCATTTAAGGAACCGGGGCGTGGAGGTAACGGTGTTTTCATTCGCCCCCGCAGAGGAGATGAAAGGGGATGCCGGGGTGAACGCCGCCTCCTGGAAAAAGTTGGACGGCGAGACCTTTTTTATCTCTACAGGCGCGTCGCTTAAGAGTATCGAACCAAAGCTTCGCCATTCATCCGTAATAGTCGACGGCATATTCGGCACCGGGCTCTCCTCCCCGGTAAGGGGGCTTCATGCCGAGGTGATAGACCTCGTAAACGGCCTCGATAAGTTGGTCATTGCGATAGATATCCCCTCCGGGATAGACGCGACGACCGGAGCAATATTGGGGACCGCTGTCAGGGCCGATATCACTGCGACGATGGCTATGCCCAAGATTGGCCTTTATACATATCCTGGCCGCGGCCACTCTGGGCGTATCGAGATAGTCGACATCGGGGCCCCCAGGGCCCTTATCGACGACAAAACTATAAAATGGAACCTTACGACAGGCCCTGACGTAAAATGCATTTTGAAGCCGAGAAGCGGAGACTCCCACAAGGGCACATACGGCCACGTCCTGGTACTGGCGGGCTCGCCGGGAAAGACCGGTGCGGCGCTTATGTCAGCGATGGGCGCCATGCGCATGGGGGCCGGGCTCTCTACGATAGGGCTACCGGAGGGGCTCCTTTCTTCGATGGAAGCGAAGACGGTCGAGGTCATGACTTTGGGGCTGCCTCAGACGCCGCGGACTACCCTGGGGCTTTCTTCCTACGACGCCGTAAAGAGATTCATGGCCGATAAATCGGCCCTCGTCATCGGCCCGGGGCTCGGGGTCTCCGACGATATCGCAGGCCTCATAAGAAAGATAATAAAAGAGGCCGATTATCCCGTCGTAATAGACGCCGATGGGCTCAATAACATGGCGGGGCGCGTAGAGGCCCTAAGGGATACCGCCTCAAAGATTATACTAACGCCCCATCCCGGGGAGATGGCCCGTCTTATGGACATGACAACTTCCCAGGTCCAGAGCGATAGAATCGGTGTAGCCGGGGCGCTCGCCGGAAAGACCGGGGCCACGGTCGTTCTAAAGGGCGCGGGCACGGTCATAGCCTTGCCTGACGGGGATATTCACATAAACCCGACAGGCAACCCTGGGCTTTCCACGGCAGGCACCGGGGACGTGCTCTCAGGGATGGTAGGCGGGCTTTTGGCCCAGGGGTATGATGCGGCAGCGGCCTCTGTAGCGGCCGTTTATATCCATGGGGCTGCCGGGGATGAGGTAAGGAAAGAGAACGGCGGAATGGGCATGATTGCCACAGACATCCTTCCTTTCATACCCAAGGTCATAAAATCCCTGACGGAATCCTGAATGAAGGGCAGAGAGACCCATACCACTCATTCGCCGGAAGAGACCGAGGCCCTGGGATGGGAGTTTTCGAGAAAGCTCCTCCCCGGCGACATAGTCGGGCTCGTGGGAGAGCTCGGCAGCGGCAAGACCTGTTTCGTAAGGGGAGTAGCCAAAGGCCTGGGCGTCAGGGGGAACGTAAAGAGCCCGAGCTTTACGATAATAAATATCCTTGAAAGGGAAGAGAGGAGAGGCGAAATAAACCGGCTCCACCATATAGACCTTTACAGGATAAGAAGCGCTGACGATTTTTATGACGCGGGCCTTGAAGAATATATTTACGGGAAGGGTATTTCTGTAATAGAATGGGCGGATAAATTCCCCGAGCTCCTTGAAGTATGCACGATAGTGATACGGTTTTCCTATATGGGCGAAAAGGTAAGGGAGATAGTCATACAGCGCCGGGGCGGAAGCGCCTAAACACTTTTTGAGAGGACCTTTTTGGCGCTGCGCACGGCAATTGTTTAACGTACCTCAAGCAAAAAGGACGTTAT
>DAIDBB010000308.1 GCA_027310325.1 bacterium
TATGATGGCATCCCAAAGAGCAAGAAAATCATCATCTGGCAATGGACGGCTATCAAGAACACCAAGAGCATTTACCGTTCTCATATCCACTCCCTGAGTGCTTCGCTGTTAGACATTGTGCATTTTCTTTTCTCATTCGAGCTGACATCCTTTTTCTTGCCTCTTTCCTTTTCCCTATCTTCAGTCATTTTTTAAAAATTCCTTTCTTTAACTTTTTTGTCTCTTGTTAGCGGTCACTTAAAACCCGCCACATAGGGTCGAATCAAACCCCGCCATTTTTGAGAGGTGATATTGTATGCCTTCTTCCCGAGGAGGTGTACATGTCGAACAGGCTCAAGATGGCAAACATCCACGCAATCATAGGCTTACTGGAACAGAAGTGGTCGTACCGGCGCATAGCGCGGGAGCTCGGCATTGACCGAGAGACCGTGGCGCGATACGACCGGCTGCGGCGCGCTCAGTCAAAACCCGCCATTTCGACCCCCGGCTCAGAGCTATCCGAAAGCCCAAACCCCGCCATTCCGACCGCCGGGTCTGAGAGGTCTTTGGAGGATTTGATTTTCCTTCCTTCGGGACGCCCGTCCGGAAGATCCAGCCAATGCGACCCGTTCAAGGACGTAATCGAGAGCAAGTGTGATGCCGGGCTCACCTCTCAGCGTATCTGGCAGGACCTGAGGTGCGAGAACGGGTTCACCGGCTCATATTCTTCCGTGAAAAGGTTCGTCAGGAGGCTTGGCGCGGCCACGCCATTGCCCTTCAGAAGGATGGAATGCGAGCCAGGCCAGGAAGCCCAAGTGGACTTCGGCTCAGGAGCCTGGGTTTTGGAGGACGGGAAGAGACGTCGGCCCCACATCCTTCGCATAACGCTCAGCCACTCCCGTAAAAGCTACAGCGAGCCGATATGGAGACAGACCACGGAGGACTTCATCCGCAGCCTTGAGAACGCTTTCCGCGCGTTTGGTGGCGTTACAAGGACACTGGTGATTGATAATTTGAAAGCCGCCGTAAAGAACGCTGACTGGTTCGACCCGGATATAAATCCCAAGGTGACGAGCTTCGCGCGCCATTATGGGACCGTCATCCTTCCCACAAAGCCTTACACGCCCCGGCACAAGGGCAAGATAGAGAGCGGGGTCAAGTACGTCAAGAACAACGCCCTCAAGGGCAGGACGTTCTGTTCCTTAGCCGAGCAGAAGAAGTTCCTTGACGAATGGGAGAGAGACGTTGCCGACACCCGCATCCACGGCACCACTAAAAAGCAGGTCCGCAGGATGTTTGAGGAAGCGGAGCGGCCCGCGCTTCAGCCCCTTCCCGCTGAGACGTTCCCTTTTTACTACGAAGGAAGAAGAAAGGTCCACAGCGATGGCCATGTGGAAGTGGCCAAGGCGTATTACTCGGTGCCGCCCGAATATCTCGGCCGCGAGGTATGGGTACGCTGGGACAGCCGTCTGGTCCGAGTCTTCAATAACCGCTTCGAGCAGATCGCCATTCATTCGAGGGTCAAGCCCGGCAGCTTCAATACAAGCCTCTCTCACCTGGACGACAAGAAGATATCAGCCGTGGAGCGCGGGGCTGAGAACATGTTGCGAAGAACCGCCATCATCGGTGATGAGGCTGGCCGATGGGCGAGGGCCATGCTCGACAACCGCGGGATCGAAGGGATCCGAGTTCTCCAGGGCTTTATGCATCTGGCAAAGAGGTATCCGGCCCGCGCCATCAACCTGGCAAGCAAAACCGCTCTCAAGGCCGGCATGTTCAGGCTGCGCCCCTTAAGAGTCCTCATAAAGCGCGTTGCCGAGCAGGACGGGCCTGAGTTCACCGACAGCCACCCGATTATCCGGCCTCTGTCGGAATATCAGGCGCTGATTTCGTTCAAAAAGACAAACGAGGAAAGGAGCGAGAATGAACCAACAACTTAAGACCGCCTTGAAACGCCTGAAGCTCTCCGGCCTGCTCTCCACCCTGGAGGTGAGAATTCAGGAGGCACAGGGCAACCAGTTAAGCCATGCAGAATTTCTGGAGCTGCTCATCAACGACGAGATCTCCCTGAGGGAGGACAGGGCCATCGCGAGGAGGGTCAATGCCGCCGGGTTCCGTGAGACGAAAAGCATCGAGGACTTCGACTTCAGCTTCAACCCCTCCATAAAGCGCAAGCAGATCATGGAGCTGGCCACCTGCCGGTTTATCCGGGAACAGCGGGATATCCTTTTCACGGGACCGCCGGGGGTCGGCAAATCCCATCTGGCTCAGGCCATTGGACACCAGGCGGCAAAGATGGGGCACGTCGTCCTGTACCGCTCCATCTTCGATACCGTAAGCGAGCTGAACCAGGCCGAAGCCTTCAACGAAAGCGATAAGGCCTTGCGTCGGTATCTGAAGCCGGACCTTCTCATCATCGACGACATGGGCCT
>DAIDBB010000029.1 GCA_027310325.1 bacterium
GGTTGGATCTTGCGCACCCCAGGGCCGCCAGCCTCTCTATGAGCATGGAGATGGCGATGTTCCCGTACCTGGGAGTGGCCAGCCCGTCGCCGTTCCACAGGGGAAGAAGGTAGTGGTTCATGCCCCCTGCCCCTCTGAGCGGGTCCCACAGGCAGACGGCGACGCACGAGCCCAGGACGGTCGTCACCGCGCATCGCCCGTGACTCGCGTATAACGTCCCGGGATAAAGAAAGTGGTTTTTCTCTTCGTTCTCTTCTTTTTCTCTTTTAAGAGGTTCCATGCGCGCCGGTGGACCTTCATGATCCGGGTTGACCGCCTTTGCGGGAAAAGGCGGAAGCGGGGCTCCGTTTAACCGCGCCGCTTTATATAAGGGATTTCAACGTCGCGTTATAAATCCGAAATCCGCTCAGAACTTCTCGCCCTCGAAGAAAAAGTCATTTCCTTCGGAGGAAAACGCGCCAATGGTCTCTCTTCGTATGCCCTCGGGGACGGATATCTTGAACTCGGCCCCTTCGCCTTTCCCGCCCGTAAGGGTGATCGACCCCCCGAGGACGTCGAGAAGGGCCCTCACCACGCTCAACCCCAGTCCGTGCCCTCCGTGGGCCTTGGTCGAGCCGCCGTCGAGCTGTTTGAACCTCTCGAAGATGGCGCCCTGGTCGGCGGCGTCTATCCCCGGCCCGCGGTCTTTTACCGAGATATTGAGGTTGGCCCACGTCTTCCCGGCCTTTATCTCAACCGGGCTGCCGGCCCCGTACTCTATGGCGTTGGAAAGGAGGTTCGAGACTATGCACCTGAGCTTCGCGGCGTCCGTCCTGAACGAGCGGTCGTCATTAAGCGCGCTCAGGTCGATTAGGACCTGCACCCCGGCGTCAACCGCCCTTTGCTGAAAAGACGCCGCTAAGGAGCGGAGCGTAGAGGCGATATCGACGACTGAAAAGCTCAAGGCCGACTCGCCGGCCTCGAGCTCGGCGGCGAAAAAGACGTTGGAAAGCTGGAAGTCTAGAGCGAAGGCCTCCTTGTGTATCATCCCGATTACTGACCTTAGGGTCTCGCGGTCTTTCGGTCCTCCTTCCGAGAGTATTATCTCGCACGAGGTGAGGACCGAGGTCAGAGGGTTGTTTATTTCATTTCTTATGTTTGAAAGGAAATGGGTCTTAAGCTTCTCCGACTCGATGAGCTTGTCGTTAAGCGCCTTCAATTTCCTCGTCATCGCCGTGAGGGCATGGTTGGACTCATCCTTTGCGTGAAGCCTTCCCTGCAGTTCCCTTATTATCTCTTCGTCCGAAAATTGCCGCATAGAGCGCTACCTCCTTGCCCTGGTCCGGCTACATCTTCCTGTAAACGGTCGGAGCGGCCTTGTCCAGAGGCAGATCAAAGCCGTTCAACGTCTCGGAGTGGCCTATGAAGATGTAGCCGCCTTTGGAGAGCCGTCCAGAGAACTTCCTGAAGAGCGCCTCCTGGGTCTCACGGTTGAAATAAATGATCACGTTCCTGCAGAATATTATGTCGGCCTCTCCGCCGAGGTCCCAGTCCTCATCCATGAGGTTAAGCCTCCTGAACCTTACATGGGAGCCGAGCTCAGGAGATATCTTGACCAGGCCCCTTGAGCTGTCCCTGCTCCGGAGGAGATACTTCCTGCGGAGGTCCATCGGCACCGGGGAGATCTTGGCCTCTTCATAGATGCCCGCCGAGGCCTTCGCGAGCGCCCTTGTCGAGATGTCGGTCCCGAGGACCTGGAAGTCGAACCTTTTGAGTCCTTCCCCGAACTCCTTCAGTATCATCGCAAGGGTATAGGGCTCCTCCCCTGAAGAGCACCCGGCGCTCCAGACCGTAAGCGGCCTTTCTGTCCCGGCCCCGGCGCTCACGAGTTCCGGCAGGACCCTTTCAGTAAGGTTTTCGAAGTGGCCGGGCTCCCTGAAAAAATCCGTCTTATTCGTAACGACGAGGTCTATCATGTGGACCGTCTCGTCGGCGGAGAAGCCGCCGAAGAGAGAGTCGCAGTATTCCTCGAACGAGCGGAGATTAAGGGCGCGCAGGCGCTTTAACAGGCGCGATTCGAGGAGGCTCCTTTTAGCCTCGGGCATCTTAACGCCTATGGTCCCGCTTATGAACTCTCCCAGCCTCGCGAAGTCCCTGTCCGAGAGCTTTGGCCGAACCAGATCGATGGCAGGCGTCTCGAAACCCGGCGACGCAAGAGGCCCATGCTGAAGAATTTCCATACGCTTGTACTCTCTATTGACCATAATCCCGCTTTCAGAAACAGGCCGGGCGCAATGAACCCGGAGGCCGGCTTATCAGGCCGCCTAAATATTGGCGGCGGCCTGGTGCCCTCCTTTGGCCTCGTTAACGAGGGCGAGCTCGTCCGCTGAGAAGACCTTCTCTATGTCCAGTATTATGATGAACTGGTCGGCGCGCTTGCCCATGCCCTTTATGAAGTCCGTCCGCAGCCTCGTGCCGATCTTTGGCGCGGGCTCTATGGAGCCGGGCTCGAGGTCTAAGACCTCCTGGACGGAATCGGCCAGGGCCCCGAGGACTATACTCTCGTTATCTACGTTTATCTCGACTATTATCACGCAGGTATTTACGGTCTTCTCCGTCGGCGGCATGCCGAACTTGAGGCGCATGTCCACGACCGGCACCACGCTCCCGCGGAGGTTTATCACGCCCCTCATGAAGTCAGGGGTCCTCGGCACCTTTGTCGTGGTCGTATAGTCCAGGACCTCCCTTACCTGGGAGATGTCGAGGGCGAAGATTTCGCTGTCCAGCTTGAATGTCAGGTACTGCGT
>DAIDBB010000056.1 GCA_027310325.1 bacterium
CCATTCGATAGTCGACGGGTGCGGACTGGCCATAACCACCCCCCAGGGGGTCGTCGTGCATACGGGGGACTTCAAGATGGACCAGACCCCAGTGGACGGCGAGGTGATGGACTACGCGAGGTTCTCGGAGTACGGCGAAAAGGGCGTACTAGTCTTCATGTCGGACTCGACCAACGTCGAGAAGGAGGGCTATACGCTCTCCGAAAGGGAGATAGGCTACAACTTCGAGGAGATCTTCAGGAGGTGCGATGGGAGGATAATAGTAGCGGCCTTCTCGTCGAACATCCACAGGATCCAGCAGGTCCTCGACGCCGCCGACAGGTTCGGCAGGAAGGTCATACTCAACGGCAAAAGCATGGTAGCGAACTTCAGGATCGCGAGGGCCCTCGGGTACCTGAAGGCCTCCGACGGGCTCATGGTCGATATAAAAGACCTCGATAGTCTTCCGTCCCAGAGGCTTGTGCTCCTCACGACCGGCAGCCAGGGCGAGCCGATGAGCGCGCTTACGCGGATGGCGATGGACAACCACAAGCAACTCAAGGTCCAGAAGGGCGATACCATCATACTTTCGTCGAAGTTCATCCCTGGCCACGAAAAGGCCATTTCCACGATGATGAACCACCTTTACAGGAGAGGCGCCGACGTCATATACGAAAAAGTCTCCGAGGTCCACGTCTCCGGCCACGCCAGCCAGGAAGAGCTTAAGATAATGCTCAACATGGTAAAGCCCAGGTACTTCATCCCTGTCCACGGCGAGTACAGGCACCTCGTCCTCCACGGGCGCCTCGCCGAGAGGGTGGGTGTCCCGTCCGAGAACGTCATAATAGCCGAGGACGGGGACGTAATAGAGTTTACCGAGGCGGGCGCGGCAAAAAAAGAGAAGGTCGAATGCGGCAGGGTCTTCGTTGACGGCAAGGGGGTCGGGGACGTCGGGGCCATGGTCTTGAAGGACAGGATACATCTCTCCCAGGACGGCATGGTCCTTGTAGTAACGGCCATCAACGAAAAGACCGGAGAGCTCGTCTACGGCCCGGACATAGTCACCAGGGGCCTCGTCTTCGAAGAAATAAGCGCCCCGCTTTTGGAGAACGCGAAGACTATCGTAATGGAGGCCCTGAGCAACATAAACCCGGAGGCAAAGACCGAGCAGTTCGAGGTAAAGGAAGAGATACACAGGGCTCTAAGGCGGTTTTTCAACAAGACGCTCGAGAGAAGGCCCGTGATACTCCCCGTAATAATCGAGATTTAACGGCCCGGCGTCCCTTCAAAATAAGAATTTACATGAAATCCCCTGCCGTGCTATAATTTTCCGAAATTTTTAGTCTTTACGTATCGTCGGCGGCCATTTTTGGCGGGTTGCGCCGGTCACGGGCCGTGGTCCCTCATCTTTTATTTCCGAAGAGATCTGATCATGCGAAAGACCGTCTTAAAATTCCTTTTTGCGGCCCTTCTCCTGGTCCCGTATATCGTCGCGGCCGCGGACAATCTTCCTCAAATATATACTCCCATGGACCCGGCCCCGGCCGACAGGCCTACTTATCATTATAGTAGGGAGCCGGGCCAGCTTAAGCACGACAAGTACGGCATGATAGACCCGACGCCGGACGTGATCTCCCTTAAGTACCTTCCGTTAGACAAGTACGGGTTCGTCGACTGGATGAAGGCTCTGGACGACGGTACGATCGCGCCGCGCGACGCGGTTCCCGGCAATGAGCCCGTTGTAGACCCGAAGGTTGAGCCCGATAATATCCTCATAAAGGCCAGGCAGGACTTCATGCCGGACGTGATTTTCCCCCATTCGGCGCACGAGAAGTGGCTAAAGTGCGGCATCTGCCATCCGAAGATATTCGCCGAGAAGGCCGGGAAGACCCCGATCACGATGGTCGGCATATGGAGAGGGCAGTTCTGCGGAAGGTGCCACGACAAGGTCGCCTTCCCTACAAGGAACTGTTTCAGGTGCCATTCGGCGCCGAAGCAGTATAAAAAAACCGGCGAGGCGGAACCGCCGAAGGATACGGAAAAGTGGTCTTCAAAAGACGATTTTCGTGGCCGTAGAAAGCCGAGGGATTAAAACTGCGTCCGTTCGCTTGCAAGATTAACCGCCGTGCACCATTTTCGCGCCGTTTGGCGCTTCGGGAGGCTGGATGTCGATAAAGGAACTCTCCAGAAAAGAGCTTATAAACGTCCTTGAGATAATAGAGGGTGCGCAGAACTGCGCATCGGAAAAGGAGCTTAAGTCCCTTATCCTGCGGGCAAAGGACATCGTGTCCGCCGACTACGCCATCTGCGGGCTTGGAAAGATAAACGGCCATATGTTGTCCGAGGTCGTCAACGTCGTAAACGGAAATTATCCACGAGGGTGGATGGAAACGTACATGAAAGAAAAGCTCTACTTCGGCGACCCTGTCGTCAGGTATTACTCGAGGTTTTCGCTTACCCAGCACTGGTCCGACATAGTGAAGCACTTCAACGACAGTCTCGCCCGGCCTGCCATCGACTGCGCCCTCGACCACGGCCTCAATGCCGGCATATCAAGCGGCATATACGTCCCTGAGATGGAATGCGTCGGGATATTTACCTTCGCCGGAGAGCAAGACAGGTTCGACGACCATCATAAGAAGATAGTCGACATCCTCGCGCTCCATCTGAACAAGGCGCTCGTGAGTATTTCCGGGGGCGGGTTGCCTTTGAAGCTTGCAATGGGAGCCGAGAGCCGACTTTACGGCAAATAGGTCTATGAGAACAAACGCAGGCTGCGGGTTTTATTTTCGTTTACTTGGAACCCCTAATTGGTTCAGGGCGGCTTTGAAGTCATCTTACCTTAACCCAATTTAGGAGGCAGGCCATGGATTACAGGAAATTCTCGAAGAAGGAATTGGCGGAGATACTCGACCTTATCCAGGCGTCGGTCACATGCAGGACCGAATTTGACCTGGTCGATATAACGGTGAAGATAAAAGAGCTCGTCTGCGCGGACCACGGCGTATGCGGCCTGGGAGAAGTCGCTTCCGGGGAACTCGCGAAGATAATAAAGATAGTAAACCTCGATTACCCGGTCGAATGGCTTAAGCTCTACGCATCTGAGGCGCTGTTTAAAAAAGACCCGATAATACGCTACAACTACTCGTTTTTCAAGACCCACCTCTGGTCGGAGGCGATGGAGGTTTACAGGGATGAGCCTTATACGGACTTCATGAACAAGGCAGGCGAGTTCGGGCTCAGGCACGGCGTGGCCGGCGGGATCTTGAGCGCAACGGGCCCCAAGGGGTCGATATTCTCTTTTTCAGGCCCCAAAGACAGCTTCAGGGGATACCACAAGGAGATCCTTGACATACTGACCCCCCATGTCCATCAGGCCCTGGTGCGCGTCTGCGGAGAAAGGCCCTCAGCCCTGTCGGAACTCTCCCTGAGGGAGAAGGAGGTCCTGAGGTGGATGAAGGAGGGTAAGACGAACTGGGAGATATCCATGATCCTCAACATAAGCGAGAGGACCGTCAAGTTCCACGTCCAGAATATCGAACGGAAGCTTAACGCCGTGAATAAAGCCCATGCGATCGCGATTGCAATGGATATAGGGGCGGTAACGTAGACATCCATTGGAGGAACTCAGGCTTTACCTTCGCTGCGTGCTCCTCAAAGGCCCTCCAGTCGAGCGTTATGGCGGAGGCCTTCACCCCGTCCGGC
>DAIDBB010000064.1 GCA_027310325.1 bacterium
GGTTTATTCGGAAAGAAATCATTGGTATATCCCTTGACGAGCCTGCCGTCGGCATATCTGATGACTACTTTTACAGGTCCCATCCTTTTCCTTTGCCGGACGTCTTCGCGCCGGATAGAATCCTTGCCCCGTTCGTATTTCCGATGAATCTATCGCATTCTTTAATATGGCGGGTCCAATCCCCCGCGGCTCGCCGCGGATTTTTGAAAAGACGTATCTCCTCCGGATGCCCCGCGGGAACTCCGCCGCCTGCTGCTCCTATTCGGCGACCTCGACCCGGTTTTTACCGCTGGCCTTCACCTTATACATCGCCTCGTCAGCCCTTTTCAAGAAGGAATCCGCGGTGTCGTCCTCCCTGTACCGGGCGATGCCGAAACTTACCGTGACTCTGCCGGCCTGCTCGAATTCATGGTCCGCTATCTCTTTGCGGATCCTTTCGGCCTGTACCCTGGCGCCGTCAAGGGTCGTCTCTGGAAGCAGTATTACGAACTCCTCTCCGCCCCACCTGAAAATATAACTCGTCTCCCTTACGTTCTTTCTTGCCAGATTGGTAATGGCTATAAGGACGCTGTCCCCGCTGGTATGGCCGAACGTATCGTTTATCCGCTTGAAGTCGTCTATGTCGAAGATTGAGAGCGCAAGCGGCCTTTTGTACCTTTTGGCCCTGCCGATCTCTCCCTTTATTATTTCGTTGAACTTTACCCTGTTATAGGCGTTGGTCAGTCCGTCCGTCCCCACCCTGCGCCTCAATTCCTCGATAAGTTTCCAGAATACCCTTACACAGTTGCCGCCCATAAGGTCTGTTTCAGGCCTTTTGATCCTCTGGATCTCGTCGTGCACTTCTTCGGAGCCGCTGACGTCTATTATGATCTGCAGGTCCTTTTTGGCCAGCGAACGATAATCATCCGTTACGGGGACGCCTAAACTTTCAGCGAACTTTATGCCCCTTGCCTTTAAATGTTTATCAGCTATCCCTACCACTTTTATATCAGGGACATCCTTAAAGATGCCGAGCACGGCAGTTCCGCCGTGCCCGGCGCCGACAATCCCGACTTTTATTTTTTTGGGTTCCATCCTGTGCCTCCTATTATAACAATAATACAGGAAAGTCAAGCAGGATGTCGCGCCTGGGCCTTTTGCCTCTTTTCAACGAATTGGTCTCTCTGCCCGCGGACTTTAAGGAGTGGGCTATAAAGGAATGGTCATTTGTATCGCCCGCCTTGACCCGCCCCGGGTCAAGGCGGGCGCCATTCATGGCGGCCTGCGGCAAACAGGACGCCGCGCCTCCTTTCCCTCCCCCGTCCACGAAGACCTTCCCCTGCCATAGCCCCTCCACGGGCGGCCCAAAAATCGCGCTTTTCAATTACAGATTTCTATAGTCCCTGCCGATATGACGACTATAGCGGGCCGTCGGCCCGCGAAATCGAAGAGGGGTGTCCATGATAAAGCTCGTCATACTGGCCCTCGTGCTTGCCGGATGCGCCCATGAGGAATGG
>DAIDBB010000076.1 GCA_027310325.1 bacterium
GCGCAGGAGCAGGCATAAAAGCCTGTGCACGACGAGGTCCGGATACCGCCTTATGGGCGAGGTGAAATGCGTATAGTCCGGGAAGGCGAGCCCAAAATGACCTACGTTCTCCTCAGAATATACCGCCTGCTTCATGGACCTCAGGAGCACGTGGTTTACGAGCCTTTCCTCGGGCCTGCCTTCGACGCTCTTTAAGACCCTCTGGAACGCCTTCGGCCCTCCGGTCGTCAAGCGGATCCCCCCGAACCCGGCAAGGAACTCCCTGAACTCGTCGATGCTCTCAGAGTCCGGCTCCTCGTGGACCCTGTAGAGGAAGGGGAGCCCCTTCGCGGAGAATTCCTCGGCAACGGCCCTGTTCGCCGCGAGCATGAACTCCTCTATTATCCGGTGCGCGACGTTTCTTTCCGAGCGGACTATGTCTTCGACCTTCCCCTCGATATCTATTATAATCTGGGGTTCCGGAAGGTCAAAGTCTATGGACCCCGCGTGCGACCTCAGGGTCTTGAGCTTATCGGCAAGCTCCTCCATGAGCCTCAGGTCCGCTTCTATGTGCGAGTACCTTTTTTGGATCTCCGCGTCCGTACCGAGGAGTATCTTCTTGACGTTCGTGTAGGTCATCCGCTCGACGCTTCTTATGACGCTCCTGTAGAACCTTTTCCTCTTTACGTTGCCGTAGGCGTCGAGGTCGAGCTCCGCGGTCATGGCGAGGCGGTCTTCGTTGGGGTTGAGGCTGCATATGCCATTAGATAGGGCCTCGGGGAGCATCGGTATGCACCTGTCCGGGAAATAGACCGAAGTCCCCCTGCCGTACGCCTCGGCGTCGAGGGCGGTTCCTTCTTTAACGTAGTGGCTGACGTCGGCAATCGACACCCAGAGCCTGAACCCGCGGGCCGTTTTTTCTATCGAGACCGCGTCGTCGAAGTCCCTGGCGGTCTCCCCGTCTATGGTGAAGACTTTTTTGTCCCTCAGGTCTACTCTTCCGTGCAGATCCTCTTTTGAGACCATTTGGGGTATGGACCTCACTTCGTGCATGACGGCAGGGGGGAACTTGCCTGGAAGGCCGAACTTCTTCAAGATCACCTCGGCCTCGACGTCCGGGTCTTCAGGGTCGCCCATTATCACGGTGATCTTGCCTGCCGGGGCGAGGTGTTTTGCGGGCCATCTTGTGATCTCCGCCTCGACGATGGTCCCGTCTTTCACCCCGCGCGCCCCGTCGGGTATTATTATCCGGTCGAGTATCCTTTCATCCGACGGGACGACTACTCCGTAGCCCCTTCCCGCCTCGTACCTTCCGACTATCGTCCTATGCGCCCTCTTAAGGACCCTTATCACCCGGCCCTCGCGCCTGCCCCCGTCCTTTACGCTTTCTACCCTGGCTACAACCGTGTCGTTATGCATGGCGGAGTTCATCTTCCGGGGGTTTATGAATACGTCTTCTCCCCCTCCCTCCGGGCGGACGAACCCGTAACCGTCCGGATGGGTCGCGAGCTCGCCGGTTACAAGGTTCATCTTCGACGGCACCCCGTACCTCCCGCCCCTTATCTTTACAAGGGACCCGTCTCTAACGAGGTCCCTTAAAAGTCTCTTGAACTCGTCCTTCTTTTCCCTCCTTACCTGGAAGGTCCGTGTGAGTTCCTTGAAGGAAAAAGGCCTTCCGGCCTCTGTCATGAAGCTTAATATCTTGATCTCTCTTTCACTCATTTTTTAGTTTTTTTTAAACTCCTGTTTTTATATATCTATTTTAGCTCATAATCGACGGCTACGGAGGACTCCCCCGCGCTTGCCATGTATTTGACGGCCTCCAGATGGGCGGGATGGTTCTGGTAGGCGTCCAGGCCCGCCAGGTCCTCGAACCGTGCCACAAGCGCCATGTCATACGACCTTTCGGAGCGGATGACGTCTGTCCCGACCTCAAGGCCCTTGAGCGACGGGACCTTCCCCTTGAGCCCGGCCAGCACCACCCGCGCCTTTTCTATGGACTCGGCGGTCCTGTCCTTGAGCTTAAACAACACCACATGGGTTATCACGGCTGTATTTCTCCTTATGGAAAGATAACTTCTAACGGGGGTTGGAGGAGATAAGCAAATGATAGAACAAATCCTGCGGGCGGTCCGGGAGGCCCTTTGCGAAAAAGGCCGGGTAAAGCGCGAAGTGGAGACCCTGGAAGGTTCGCCCTTTATGGCTACTTCGGGACCTTTTCCCAATCCTTGAGGAACCTGTCGATGCCTATGTCGGTAAGGGGATGCTTTGAAAGCTGCTCCAGGACCTTGAAGGGTATGGTGGCGACGTGCGCGCCCATGAGGGCGCTCTCGAGGACGTGCACCGGGTTCCTTATCGACGCCACTATTACCTCTGTCCTGAAATTATAGTTCTCGAATATGTCGAGTATCTGGCTTACGAGGTCCATGCCGGGCTGCGATATGTCGTCGAGCCTTCCGACAAAGGGGCTTACGTAAGTGGCCCCGGCCTTCGCCGCCATGAGGGCCTGGACCGGAGAGAAGACGAGAGTCACGTTTGTCCGTATCCCCTCCTTTGATACGGTCTTTACGGCCTTTAGGCCTTCGAGGGTCATCGGGACCTTTACGACGATATTCCTGTGGATCTTCGATAGCTCCCGCGCCTCCGCTATGAGGCCTTTGCTGTCGAGGCTTACGGCCTCGGCGCTCACCGGGCCGTCTACTACCGAGCATATCTCCTCGACGAGCTTTTTAAAGGGCCTTTTTTCCTTCGATACGAGCGAAGGGTTGGTCGTAACGCCGTCGATGAGGCCCCATTCATCGGCTGTCTTGATCTCATCCAGGTTAGCGGTATCTATAAAGAATTTCATTAAAAACTCCCTTGACTTAAGATTTTTACTGTGCGAGTATTTTTAGTTGCAGGCCGTGCGTAAAATATATCTTGAAACGGCCATTATTTCAAGGTTTTAATTTTTCCTTGCTTTCTTTTCAAGAAAAGAAAGCAAGGAAGAAAAGTTAATGTCTGGCTTGGCGCTTGGGAAGCGTGCCGAAGTGGCGGAATTGGCAGACGCGCTAGATTCAGGTTCTAGTGGGCGAAAGCCTGTGGGGGTTCGAGTCCCCCCTTCGGCACCAGTTACTTTCTTTTTAGAAAAAAAGAAAGTAACCAAAGAAAAACCGATTGATTCGGGCTCGAACGGCGCTTTTTGCGCCGAGCGGATGCGAGGAAGAGTCACGCCGGGAGGCGTGACGGAAGCGAGCAAACGCTGGCCAGAGCGGAGCGGGAGCGACGAGCGGAGACCAACGAGTCCCCTTGACTTTATTTAGGGAACCTCCGATTGATTCAGTGAGCTGTCATTGCGAGAGAG
>DAIDBB010000099.1 GCA_027310325.1 bacterium
AGATATAGGCGAGATACACGAACTCGCGAAAGAAGACCGCCTGACCCTGGTGGAGGAGATGGCCTGCGTCTCGAGGATGCTTGAGGATATCTACAGGCCGGATAAGATAAATATCGGCGCCCTCGGTAACCTTGTGCCCCAGCTTCACATACACATAATCGCGAGGTTCAGGAAAGACCGTGCATGGCCAGGGCCGGTCTGGGGCAACGCTTCGCCGGAACCCTATTCCGGCACGGAACTCACGGAGGCCGTTACGCGCCTCAGGTCCAGCCTTGAAGGGTATATTTCTTATTGATTAAATCACGATGATAATCTGACATCTTATCTAGGATCTTAGGTCGTTATTTAAATTAAAGGTCTAATATATTGTTTGGCCATTCCATGATTATTCTATGAAGGATGCGTGATGATAAAGGTAACTGGACTTACGAAGTCATACGGCGAACAGCTTATTTTCGATGACGTTAGCCTTTCCATTGGCCGCGGCGAGCGGATCGGGCTTGTAGGGAGGAACGGTCACGGTAAGACCACACTTTTCCGGATGATACTCGGGCAAGAGGAACCGGACTCGGGAAATATAACCATACCAAGGCATTATATGATTGGTCATCTATCCCAGCACATAACATTTTCAGAAGATACGGTCCTCAAAGAGGCGTGCCTGAGTCTGCCGAAGTCCGAGGACGGCATCGACGAGACGTACAAGGTCGAGATAATACTCTCGGGGCTGGGCATAACGGAAGACCAGTTTGGCCTCCATCCGGTGAAGCTTTCCGGCGGCTATCAGATAAGGCTTAACCTCGCGAAGGTCCTCGTATCAGACCCTGGGCTCCTTCTCCTCGACGAGCCGACGAACTACCTTGACATAGTCTCGATACGATGGCTCAAGAAATTCTTAAGGGATTGGAAGAACGAGCTCATCATTATCACCCATGACCGCGAGTTCATGGATAGCGTCACGACGCACACGATGGCCGTCCACAGGAACAAGTTGAGAAAGATACAGGGGCCCACGGAGAAGCTTTATTCTCAGATTGCCCAGGAAGAAGAGATCTACGAAAAGACCCGCGTTAACGATGAAAAGAAGAGAAAAGAGGTCGAACGGTTCATAGACCGCTTCAGGGCGCAGGCTACGAAGGCCAGCTCCGTTCAGTCCAAGATAAAAGCGCTTGAGAAAAAGGAGAAGCTCGAAAAGCTTGATACGATAAGAACGCTTGATTTCGAGTTCAATCCGGCTCCGTTTCCCGGCAAAAGGCTTCTCGAGGCCGAGGACATATCTTTCGGTTTCAACTGTAATACGCTTTTTAGCTCACTCAGTTTTTCAGTCGGTAAAAACGACCGTGTCGCCATCATCGGCAAGAACGGAAAAGGGAAGACTACGCTGCTTAATGTCCTTGCAGGAGAGTTGAGGGAGCTGAGCGGCGACGTCAAAAGGCATCCCGACCTTAAGCTCGCGTACTTCGGTCAGACGAACATCGGCCGGCTTAATCTCAGGAATACCGTTGAAGAGGAGATGATGGACGCGCACCCCGATTATAACCGCGGCGCCGCGAGAAGGGTCTGCGGTCTAATGATGTTTGAAGGAGACAAGGCGCTAAAGAAGGTCGAAGTCCTCTCGGGAGGCGAAAAAAGC
>DAIDBB010000121.1 GCA_027310325.1 bacterium
GTTCCCGGGCCCTGATATTTAGTCCAGGTTAGGCCGATAAAATCCGCCTCCCTTTCAGGCGGAAAAACCTCCGCCAACCCTCCTCAGACAGGCAAATCAATGCTTGACCTCAAGTTTTTTTATCTGTAAAATGTGTACGAACTTTGCGGGCGTTTTCACGTTATTTTTTGTTTTTCCATTGCCTGCCAGGCCTGAACGGATTACGAACAATCTATAAAAAAGGCGGGGTCCGGTCAGGCTGGGATGGAGGGGGGGCGGGCCGCTGTCCATTTATCCCGAAAGATGAAAAAACGCTGGAAAGTATTCCCGGCAGACGCCGGTCTGCAGCAGGTTCTGGGCAGGGAGCTCAATATAACGCCCCTCATGGCCCAACTTCTTATCAACAGGGGCCTTGTCGATTCCGGCAAGGCCTTTTCCTTCTTAAAGCCCGATCTGAAAGACCTTCATGACCCGTTCCTCCTTAAAGACATGGACAAGGCCATCGAACGTATCGTGTCGGCCATGGACAAAAGGGAGAGGATCGCCATTTGGGGCGATTATGACGTTGACGGGACCACCTCGACTGCGATGCTCCACCTCTTTTTCAGGGAACTCGGGGTCGAGACGTTTTGCTACATACCCGATAGGATATCCGAAGGCTACGGGCTCAACGCCGGGGCCCTTAAGAAGCTTGGCGGCGACGGCGTAAAACTTATAATAACCGTCGACTGCGGGTCCTCGAACCGCGACGAGGTACGCTTCGCGAGGTCCATGGGCCTGGACGTAATCGTCTCCGACCACCACGAACTTCCCGGCGAGCTGCCGGAAGCGGCCGCCCTTCTGAACCCCAAACAGAACGGATGCGCCTTCCCTTTCAAGGGCCTTGCGGGCGTAGGAGTGGCCTTCAATCTCATAATGGCCCTGAGAGTCCGGCTCCGTAAGCTCGGGCGGTTCGCCGGCGGCGCCGAACCGAACCTAAGAAAATACCTCGACCTTGTAAGCATCGGCACCGTCGCCGACATGGTCCCCCTGGTAGCCGAGAACAGGGTCCTTGTAAGCCACGGCATAAAGGAGCTTGAGCGTACGGAGCGCCCGGGGCTTAAGGCGCTGAAGGATGCCGCCGGGATCAGGGCCGGCAGGGTCGACGCCGATTCCATCGCCTTCCAGCTCGCCCCGAGGATAAACGCCGCCGGCAGGCTTACAAAGGCCTCCACCGCGCTTAAGCTTCTTATAACCGGCGATCCCGGGGAGGCCTCCTCGCTTGCGGAAGCGCTCAACAGGGAGAACGCCTCGCGCCAGAGGCTTGAGGCCGAGACCCTGGAAGAGGCGCTTTCGATGATAGGCGGCGGAGTGTCTGACCGGGGGGTGGTTCTTTTTTCCGAAGGGTGGCACCCGGGGGTCATAGGCATAGTCGCCTCCAGACTTGTCGAGCGGTTGTCGCGGCCAGCGGTGATGATAGCGGTCGAGGGTCCTGTCGGCAAAGGCTCGGCCAGGGGGATAAAATCACTCGATATGATCGAAGGGCTCAAGGCCTGTTCAGGGCTCCTCGAAAGATACGGCGGGCACAAAGGGGCCGCCGGGCTTACCGTGGCGAGGGAGAACATAGAGAGGTTCAGGGACGCGTTCATTGGATATCTTAACGGTACGCTTACCGACGAGGACCTCATCCCGGAGATAATCTGCGACGCTGAAGTCTCGCTCGACCGCGTTGACCTGAGGCTTATAAGGGAGATACAGAGCCTTTCTCCTTTCGGCGCCTCGAACCGCGAGCCGCTCCTTTGCGCCAGGGACGCGAACATCATACAGACCGAGGTGGTCGGGGCCCGGCACCTCAGGTTCAGGGTGGCGCAGAACGGCTGCTCGAGGAGCGGAATAGGGTTCAATCTTGCGGGGCTTCACCCGATAAGGGGGGAACGCTTCGCAGTGGCTTTTTCGCCTTATCTGGACGAATGGCAGGGGGGGACGAACCTTAAGTTGAGGATAAAGGACGTTCAGGCCAGCGCGTAAATCCCTTGACACGCGGACTAAAACAAAATATATTGTAACGTTACGAAATAGGGAGATGTCTTTGAATTATTTCAGGAATACAAACCTTAAAAGGGCCCTTCTTATCGCCGGCCTTGCGGTCGCGATAGAGACCTGCGTGAACGCGCCTTACGGAGCCGCGTTGTGGCAGGGCCTTGCGGACGGACCCCCGGGGAAAAGCTACATAGTGGACGTCCTAAAGGACAGCCATACCGGGTTACGTCCTCTGGATGAGCTTAAGCTCGCTCAGGTCATACTGGTCGAAAGCGCGGCAAACAAGGTCGACCCGGTTTTCGTCCTTGCCCTCATAAAGACCGAGAGCGGCTTTTTTAACTGGTCGAGGTCGCTCGGAGGGGCGCTGGGCCTCATGCAGATACTCCCTTCCACCGGTAAGGAACTCGCGGCAAAGCTCAACCTCAAGTGGAAGGGGGAGGCGACGCTACTGGACCCTTACCTTAACGTGAAGATGGGTATCCATTATTTATCCGACCTTAAAGACCGTTATAACGATACCGATCTTACGCTTACGGCTTATAACGCCGGCCCTGGCACCACCGACTCGAGGATCAGGCTCGGCGAGGACGTCTCGCAGGAGGAGTTCGTAAGCAGGGTCCTTGACAACTACAGGGACCTATTGGGCAGGGCCGACTATTACTAGTCGGGCCGAATAACATTTTTGGGGCCGATAAAAAAGACGCGGGCCATTAAACCGCTCGAAAGGGTCATCTTCAGTGGAGGGTATACTTAACTTCGGAGGGCTTCCAAAGGAAGTTCTCGAGAAAAGGCCTGCGACTTATTCGATCCTGCCGGTCCCTTACGACCTGACCGCTTCCTATATAAGCGGCATGAGGAACGGCCCCAGGGCGATAATCGAGGCCTCCACCCACATGGAGCTTTACGACGAAGAGCTCGGGTGCGAACCTTACGAGGCGGGCATAGAGACGCTCGCGTTCCTTGAGCCAACGGCGCTCGGCCCGGAGGAGATGATAAGAAGGGTACGCGGCGTTGTCGCCTCGATACTCGGCTCGGGCAGGATCCCGGTGCTTCTCGGCGGGGAGCACAGCGTGACGCTCGGGATGGTGCAGGCCCTCCTTCAGAAATACCCGGACCTCTCGGTCCTTCAGCTCGACGCCCACGCCGACATGAGAGACGCCTACCAGGACAGCCCATTCAACCACGCCTGCGTGGCCAGGAGGATCTCGGAGCTCTGTCCCATAGTGCAGGTAGGCATCAGGAGCCTGAGCGTCGAGG
>DAIDBB010000164.1 GCA_027310325.1 bacterium
CCATTACGACAGGATCGGCGCCTTCATACTGGTCCTGGCGCTAACGTGGAGCTACCTGACGTGCATGGAGATAATAACCGGCTACTTCGCCAATACGTCGGATGAGATACAGCACATAACATTCAAGATACTGACGTACCCGTACTCGTGGCTCTTCGCACTCATGATATTCTCCAATACCGTACTCCCCCTCGTGCTCATAAGCGGCAAGGTGAGGAGGAACGAGAAGCTCATGTTCATACTCTGCATATTCATCATAATCGGGATGTGGCTCGAAAGGTACCTCATAATCCCGAACTCTGAATCCAGGAAGTTCCTCCCGTACATGTGGCATGACTACTCCCCGAGCTGGGTGGAGGTGTCCATAACTGTGGGGGCCCTGATGGTATTCATATCCCTCTTTATGATAATCATAAAAATATTCCCGGTCATATCCGTCTTCGAAATAAAGGAGGACGTTGGGGTGCCCATGAAGAAGGAAGGCCACTAAATGCAAAGCGCGCTCGGTCTCTTTGACCATGTTGACGAACTGGCAAACGCCGCGGAAAGGATGAAAAGCGCCGGATACCACGTAACGGTCTTTTCTCCCGTGCCGCTCGGCCACGAGCTCGAGCCGGTCCTCGGGAAGCAGAATAACCCCATCAAGTACATTACCTTCCTCGGGGGCGTTTCGGGGTTCTGCTTCGGGATGGTCCTTACCCTCGGCTCTATTGCCATGTATCCGCTGGTCAGGGGCGGCAGGATGCTCTGGGCCTTCCCCCCGCCGCTTCTAATATCATACGAGACGACGATACTCCTGGGGGTGCTCTTCACCCTTGCGGGGTTCGTGCTCTTCGCCGGCCTGCCGTCGGCGAAAGAACACCTGACCCCCGAGATTTCCGTGGATTCATTCGGCCTTCTCGTGCAGGGCATAAGAAAAGGGAGCTTCCAGGAAATCGAAAAGATCCTCGTAGAACACGGCGCCAAAGAGGTCAAACAGGTTGAAGAATAGGGTCCGGTACATAATCGCGTTCCTTCTCATTGCGTCACCGGGGACGGCCTTGGCCATGCCCTGGTCCTGGGACATGTACATACAGCCGTCCAACCGGGCGCAGAAGTTCCCGGCCCCTCCCACGCCGGACGGGATAGTCCCCACGACGGGCAAGCCCTTCTACGCGAAGGACAGGATAGAGGCGGCAAAGCTCAAAAACCCATTCCCCCCGACCGCAGAATCGATCGAGCGCGGCAGGGAGCGGTACAACATATTCTGCGCGACCTGCCACGGAGACGGCGGAAAGGGCGACGGGCTTGTCGGGCAGAAGTACGTGACACCGGCCGACCTTACCGGCCCCTATGTGCAGTCAAAGCCGGACGGCGACATCTACTTCACGGTAGGTTACGGCGGCATGGCGATTATGCCGGCCTACGGGGACTCGGTGCCGGTCGAGGACAGGTGGCATATAGTCAATTACATAAAAGGCGTATTCGGCAAATCGGCAAACAATAAATAGTAGGGTAGGATAATGTTACTCTGGATATTACTGATTCTGGCGGTCAACGGGATCGTCTCTTTCGCCTATACGGCGGCCACTGCCACGGAGCCGGCTGCCATCTGGGGCCTTCTTACCTCGAACTTCGTCTTTTTCCTCGGCAT
The DNA here is from genome assembly GCA_027310325.1 of bacterium. Classification (GTDB taxonomy): domain Bacteria; phylum Desulfobacterota; class GWC2-55-46; order GWC2-55-46; family GWC2-55-46; genus JAKAIQ01. Next base: position 1,634 of record DAIDBB010000164.1, read on the forward strand.
CACGCAGGCGGGCATACTCTTTTCCGCGATAATGAGGATAGTGAGGTCCAAGTGGGGCAAATACTACTCTAGGCTCGGCGAGATACTCACCCTGTCGTTTATACCGGTGGCCGTCGTAATGTTCCTCGTCGTATACTTCGGCGGAAGCTCCCACATCTTCTGGTGGGCCAAGCCCGGTGCCGAGGCCGAAGGCGGCCTTACGGGAATATGGCTTAACAAGGACTTCCTCTTCTGGAGGAATGTCCTTACGATGGCGTTGTTTTACATAATGAGCTACCTTTATTTCACGGCCGGACGGAAGGAAGAAAATGGCGAGTTCGTCCCGGAAAAGTCCCTCAATGTGCTGGCGGGCCTCGTCATGGCCTCTTTTATAGTCACGAACACCGTCGCCGCATGGGACTTCGGCATGATGATCATCCCCCACTGGGAGAGCTCGATATTCCCGCCCGCATACTGGGTAGGAAACATCTTCGGCGGCGTGGCGTTCCTCTTCCTCATGTCGGTCTATATAATCGCCAGGAGGTCTGGAAAGGGCATAACGCCACGCCAGCTCGACTCGATGGGCAAGGTCTTCCTGGGCTTTGCGCTACTGTGGCTTTACATGTTCTGGTCTCAGTTTTTCGTCATCTGGTACGGCAACCAGCCCGAGCTTACGGGGCCGCTGTTTAAGAGGATGACCGGTAACTTCGCCCTTCCGTTCGCCCTTATGATCTTCTCGGCCTTCGTCATACCGTTTTTGTCGCTCATCTTTAGGAGTATAAAGCTTAACGTCGCGACACTTTCGATCGTTGCGGTCCTCATCTGCTCCGCCATGTGGATCAACCGCTACCTAATGATAGTCCCTCAGTTCGCCGACGGCAGCAATAGGATCTTCATGACGTGGACCGGGATATCGCTTCTTCTCGGAGGCGCGTCCTTAACGGTACTCTCGCTGCTTCTTTTCCTCAGGTTCTTCCCCGGAGTAAGCATCGTAACGTCCGGAAGCGACGAGCACGGACACCACTGATTTCCCCGGCATAGTCACCGGCGCTTGAGGCGCCCTTGATGTGGCAGGGCGGTCCGAAAAGTGAACAATGAGCATATCTTTATAAGGTGGAAGGGCCGTCCAGGACCGGTTTGACAGCGGGTCTGAACGTTATATTGAATGGACATGACCCCCTGCAAGCCCTTACCTAAGTCAACCTTGGAATCCCCCAGGTCATTTTCAAAAAAACATCGATAAAAGGCTTCGGGCTTTGCGCTACGCAGGGTGTTCGCGTTTTATGAAGTTTACTATTGACCGGCGCCAGGTTTGCGGCCCAAAAAAAACCGCTCCATATTACTATGGAACGGTCTTGGCTTCTTTTCGATAGCCTCTTCAAGCGTGAGGCCCAAGCCCCCAGGGCCTTGTTCTATAAGGAATCAGGCATGGCCAGCTTCCCGGCACAATCCACCCGACTCACCCGCCTACCCCCAACGCCGGCTCTCAGCCGATTAGCTGATGAACTTAAGAAACGGGTTCGCGAAGAGGAGTATCAGGGCGATAACGAGAACATATATGGCGAGCGACTCGATCATCGCGAGACCTATGAGGAGCGTCGGAAGGATCTTTCCTGAGGCCCCAGGGTTCCTGGCGATGCCTTCAACGGCCGACTTTATCGCGCCGCTCTGGGCAAGGCCCGCGCCGAACGCGGCAATGGCCATGCCGAAGCCCGCGGAGATCGCTACTATTATATAAAACGATATCGCGTTGCTTCCCTTAGCGGGAGCGGCCGCTGCCGCTTCCTGGGCAAAGGCGGGGGCAGCCATAACGAGCGCCATCGCGGCCAGCAAAAGGGACGTTTTCAAGCTCTTCTTCATGTTAGATGTTACCTCCTTTTATTTCTGCACCAGCTCTTTTCAGTAAGGCGGAATTATTTCAGAGGTGAAGAGGATCGAAGCCGCGTGGACCGCCGGCCCCTCGAAACAGGTTTAAGGATTTTTTTAACGCCTAATGTTACTAAAACGGGACTAGCGTGTCAAGAAGATTTTAAGAGGTTTTAAACGGGGTCCGCCGCGTTATTTACGACCGCGGAAAATCAATATTTAGAGGCTTAAGCTTACTGTTTCTTCGCCGCCTCGGTCATGCCGGAGAGGAAGCCCTGGAGCTTGACTTTGACAGCGGCCGGGATCTCCTCGAACTTTATTCCCAGGTGTATCCTGTCGTCTTCCTTGCTTACGTTCTTTATAATCCCGACGAGGTCGGCCCGTCCGTCGCCTGGAAGCTGCACCTTCAGCTCGATCATCTTATTTACCTGCGCGGAGTCGTAAAGGGCCTTTTCCGAGGGAGAGGCCTTGACGGCGCAGAGGCAGCCGTCCTCGCTTATATCTATCACGGTCATTTCTATCAACTGGTAGCCGAACATCGCGACAGCCTGAAGGTTGCACGCATATCTTGAGGAGCTGAGGACATGGAGCTCTTCGACCTTGTCCGGGTAGCTTATGAAAAACAGCCGCGCGGGCACAGGCACGACGTTAAGGATCTTCGCCTTAAACCCGTATACGACGCCCTGGTGCTGGTACTTAATGACCATGGGGGTTTCCCTCACGAGGTCGCTCGCGAAGCTGCCGATAAGGTCGTGGGGAGCTATCTTGATTATGAGGTACTTTCCCTTTTCAAGGCCTATGACAGAGCCCTTGATGGCATGTTTAAGGTTTACGAGCTCGATAATAAGCTCGGCCTCCAGGGTTATGGGGAGATGGATATAGGAGCCAGCGGTTACATTCTGTTCCATAGAAATCCCGGACTAATTCGTTCATTTTGTGCGGGAAATCCGCACCTCACGGATGAAATTATCCGCTTCCTTCACGCCCATCCGGGCGGCCTTTACGAGATACTCGGAGGCCGGAGCCGTCTGCCCCGTCCTGTAATAGGCCACGCCGAGGTAAAAGCTGGCCCCGGCAAGGTCCGGGTTTATGC
>DAIDBB010000167.1 GCA_027310325.1 bacterium
GTTAAAGAGCGACAAATCGATAGATGATCTTGCGCGGATGTTCGGGCCGGAAAGATGGGTGAACTATTATTGCCATTTTCGGCCTTCCGGCGTTAAGCCGGCGGCCGATCATCTCAATAAGGCTCTGGCGCGTTGGGCGGAGCGGAAGTTCAAAAGGTTACGGGGCATAACCGTCTGGCGATGCCGAGAGCACAGGCAAAATAGAAGCCGCCGGCTTCAGCCCGCGGTAGTTCACTATTTGACGTTCTGTTAAAAACGTCTGTGATTTGAGATTTGCTCAGTGGCTGAGATTTAAGGGAAAAGCTATTTTTATCATCCTCTGCTTTTACGCCTAAATAATCATGGGAGAATATAATGGGCTTCGGACTTTCACAATACATGCCTTTCGCTGCATATATGGCATGCGTGAGTGTGATTATCCTGACACTGGCTTATGAGCCGAGGATAGGCCTTTATTTATTGGCCTTTCTGATACCCCTTGAGGGCATGCTTGATAAATTCGTAACCCTCGGCTATCCCTTCGGCAAGGATATGAAGGATATGCTGATCATAGCCGTTACGATAGGCATCTTCCTTCATAAGAGGGATAAGATTTCTCTTAGTGAAAAAAAACTTAACCGGATCATATTATTACTTATACCCCTCACTTATTCGGCTCTCCTGGTAGGCAGTTTCAAGCTAGGCTTCAGCCTTCCTATTTCTTCCGAAAACCCCCAGGTACGCCAATGGAAGAACTTTATTCTTTTGCCAGCATTATATTTCCTGACTATAAACACGATTAAAGACAAAAAACAGATGGCCCTGATGCTATGGATAATGGCCATATCCCTATTTCTCACGGACTTCAATTTCTACCAGAACAATAAATTGGTGAGCCATGACCATTTTTCATGGGACAAGAGGACCAACGGCACGACCTTCAGCTTCCTGGGGCCCAATGAGATTGCCGCTTTTTATACCCAAATGGCGGTATTACTTACCGGCGTGCTGCTGACCGACAGGAATAGATTGAGGCAGGCGGCCTTCCTCGCCATAGTCGCCTTTAACGTCTATACGATCCTGTACCTCTATTCGCGAGGCGCTTACGTGGCGCTGATCGCGGGCCTCCTTTTCTACGCCCTGATAAAGAGCAGGATGTTGCTGGTGCTACTCATTGTCGTGTTTATAAGCTGGCAAAGCGTTCTGCCTACCGCAGTCGTCGAAAGGATCGAAATGACCAAGACCGATGAGGGCGTGGACGCCTCGTCGATGGACCGCGTCGAATTATGGATGGAAGCCCTGAGCTACATAAAGGCCAATCCCCTTACCGGTATGGGGTTCGGTAGTTCCCGTTATCTGGGTTTTAAAACAGATGATAAGGCGTACAGAAGGGACGTGCATAACGGATTCATCGAAGTCCTCCTGGAGCAGGGGATAGTGGGGCTTTCCACGCTACTTGCAATCTTCATCATGAGCGCGAAAAAAGGCTGGAAGCTTTACAGGGAATCGAATGATGATTTTATGAAAGGCCTTGGGATCGGCTTTGTAGGTATGATCATATCGGTTATTTTCACGAATATGTTCGGCGACAGGTGGTCATACTATAATGTGATGGGAGACTTCTGGATTATTCTCGGTATGGTGGTTTTGGCAAATCAGATGAACATTAAGGAGACCGCGAACGTACCTTTAAGGCTTGACGCGGTCGTGCCCCTGAAGCTTTAATTCACAATTTATTCCCTGATCATTCATGAGTGCGCTAAAGAACACAACGCCTTCCCTCGGTGACTTTTATCACTTCCGGGCCGATGTAAAGATGTTACTCTTTATGTTAGCTGACGATTCAAGGGATGATATTCAGTCAACGGCAACATTACCGAGGGAGGAGAAAATGTTTAAAAGCGTAAGGGCAAGGTTGTTAGCGTATCTATGCATAACATTGTTGACACTCGTGTGCGGCACCGGCGCTGGCGTCAATTTGACAGGCGGGACAAGCGGGACCGGCGGCACCAGTGGGACTGACGTTGTGAAGTCAGCTGGTTCTCCTACTGGTTTTCTTCCCATTGGCACTACACAGACAACGCTCAGCTTGACTACAGGCACAAACGCCAGATGCAAATACTCGACCACCGCGGGAGCGAGCTATTCATCGATGGCCGGGATCTTCAGCACGACCGGAGGGACGGCGCAATCAACTGCAATCACGGGGTTAACGAACGGGACAAGCTACAAATACTATGTAAAATGCATGGATGTCTCAACCGGCGTGGCTGACGCGAACGATTACACGATCTCGTTCGGCGTATTAGGTCAGGGGACGGCCTATTACGTTGATTCTGTAAAGGGTTCGGATACGAACAGCGGTTCTATAACAAGTCCCTTCCAGCATATCGATGTTGGAGTAACCAAGATGGCGCCAGGGGATACTCTCTATGTCAGGAATGGTACATATACGGCACTTTCTGCCAATAACAATGGTTATGGTGGGATACCCATTTTGAAAGGAAATGATGGTGCGTCAGGGGCATTTAAGACGATAAAGGCTTATCCCGGTGAGACTCCTATAATGGCCAGCACAATAAAAATATATGCGAATTACTGGAGAGTGGAAGGTCTTACTTTCAGTGATAGCTATGTTAATGCAAGGGCATATGGTACATGGGAGAGTATGGGGATACCGGCTGGGAATACAGCCCCGATGGGCCATGAAACTCCTGGAATTTGGCCTCACGATATTCAGATTGTCGGCAATACCTTTACAGGAAAACTTCCATACGCCGATGCCGCCATTCATACATATGTAAACAATCTTTTAGTAGAGAATAACGATATAACGCAAGTATATGCGAGTCAACAAGGTCTTGGGGTTGGCATTTATATCAGTGCGGGAGATAATCTTGTCATCAGGGGTAATAAGGTCGCAGGGCCGGCAGAGTATAGCATACAGGTATACGATGAAAAAAGGACGACCGAGGTTTACACAAGATGGCTGACCAATGTAATCGTTGAGAAGAATATCTCTTACAGTAAACCAGGGGGATATGTTGATGCAAATGGCGTTGCATATATCCCGAGAGGAAACATAATATCGGCGGGCAATCAGACTAAAGGGCAGAATGCCATCATTAGAGACAATCTAATTTTCGGCGTAGGATATGCCGGAATGATTGTAGGTAATAACTGGGATACGGTGAAAATGTATAATAATACTATATTCCAGCCTAACGGTGCGGTCCCATGTCTCCAGGTGAGAGCTTTAAACCAGCCTGCCTCCACAAATGTTACAGTCGAGAATAATATATTCGATTTAGGTACAAATACCGCAGCCTTCCATGTTGATACGCAAAATCTATCTTTTACATTAAAGAACAATCTTTACTGGCCCAGTCCTGTACAGATTGTTGGAGGTACCACAACCGAATCGAATCCCGTAATTGGTGACCCGGTGTTCGTAAACGCTTCTACTGACCCATCCGTGGCCGATTTTCATCTCAAGGATAAAACCTCGGCGGCATTTGACAGGGGGCTTGCCCTTACTACGGACGTCCCCGCCGATTTCGAAGGCGCGGCAAGGCCCCAGTACAACGCGTACGACATCGGTGCCTACGAGTACCAGTGATACCAGGCTGTAAATCCCACATGTCCCAGAGGACGGTATCCGGGTGGCCCGGATACCGTCCATGATCTATATCTCCGAATTTTCCCTCAAAACTTCCACGAAATGAACCCTAGCTTAAAGGCATCCGTCCTCATCCCCTGCCGCAACGAGGCGCAGGCGATAGAGAACTGCCTCCGTAACGTCTTCTCCTTCGACCCGCCCGCCGGAGGGTTCGAGGTCATCGTCATAGACGGCATGAGCGACGACGGGACAAGGGAGAAGCTGGCCTCTCTAAGGAACAGATACCCCGGCCTTACGGTCCTCGACAACCCCTCGCGCACCACCCCCCATGCCATGAATATCGGCATAAGGCAGGCCAGGGGCGAGTTCATAATACGCACCGACGTCCGGTGCGTCCACCCGAAAGGCTATCTTAAAGACCTTATAGAATTGAGCGAGCGCACGAGGGCAGATAACGTCGGCGGCGTCCTCATCCCGGCAGGGACGACCTATTCGCAGAGGGCGATAGCCGCGGCGTACAGGAGTAGCCTCGCCATGGGCGGGGCGCTACGCGACAGGGGCGGCTTCGAGGGCGAGACCGACGCCGTCTACGGCGGATGCTTCAGGAGAAAGAGGCTCATAGACGCGGGGATGTACGACGAGGAGATGATAAGGAACCAGGACGACGAGCTTTCTTTTAGATTAAGGAGCTCTGGCGGCAAGATAATGCAGTCCGGCAGGATCAAGGTCCAGTACTTCCCGAGGAAGAAGTTCCGGCAGCTCTGGAAGCAGTTCCTCCAGTACGGGTACTGGAAGGTCTCGGTATTAAAGAAGCACCCGAAGCAGTCCTCCGTGAGGCACCTCTTTCCCGGTATGCTTGTGGCCGGGTTCGCGCTCCTTGCGGCGCTTTCGCCCTTCAGCCGTTACGCGCTATACGCCCTTATCCTTTACACCGGGGGTTACCTGGCGTCCATAGAGGCCGAGTCGTTCCGGATAGCGAAGAGGGACGACGTAACGCTCACGCCGGGGGTGATGCTCGCGATAGCCTCCATCCATACGGGCTTCGGGACGGGCTTCCTCATAGCCCTCTTAAGCAGGCTCTTCGACCTCAAACCCGCGTATTTCGAGACCCTCAGCAGGTAGCCCCACTAGTTGCGAAAAATGAAATCTCCGCTATCCTTTATCCGTACCCTTGATAGGTAATGCCGGCTTGAAGACACTGCACGTATTCTCAATAGACGTCGAGGACTGGTACCAGTCCTCGTTTGACCACGGCGCCGATATAAGCGATGTCTGCGTCAATAACACCAGGAAGGTGCTCGGGGTCCTCGGGCAGCACGGCGTAAAGGGGACCTTCTTCATGCAGGGCATGGTCGCGAGTAAATTCCCCGATCTCGTAAGGGAGATAGACTCCCTCGGCCACGAGGTGCAGTCACACGGGTACTCGCACAGGCCAATTAACAGCATGACCCCGGCCGAGTTCAAGGCAGAGCTTACGAAGACGAGCAGGCTTATAGAGGACGTGACGGGAAAGCCGGTAACCGGCTTCAGGGCCCCGGATTTCTCAATAGATTCCGGCACGTTCTGGGCCTTCGACGTGATGAGGGAGTGCGGTATACTCTACGACTCCTCGATATTCCCCTTAAAAACGCGCAGATACGGCGTATCCGGGTTCGCGAAAGGCTATTCGGTCATAAATACCCCTTCGGGGACCGTTGACGAATTGCCGGTAAGCGTCCTGGAGCTCAATTGGGCCGGTAGACTTCGGTTCCCGGTCGGAGGGGGAGGGTACTTCAGGCTCCTTCCGCTCTGGTTCCTCAATTACTGCGTTGAGAGGCTCGACGAGGAGGCACTCCCGTTCGTCATCTACTGCCATCCCTACGAGTTCAATCCCGAGGAGCTCCGGATGATAATGAGGCGCATACCGCTTACGCGGCGCCTCCATCAGGGTCTCGGCAGGGGGAACTTCCAGAAAAAGGTCTCCCATTTACTTAGTACCAGGGCCTTCGGGACGATGTCATCGGTCCTGGCGGGACTCAAGAACAACAGGGGGAAAAAGGCGTGCGCATAGTGTTCTTGAGCCCGGACGAGCCCTTTTACCTCCCTGGGTTCTATAAAAACATATTCGAAAGGCTCTCCGCGGCCCATGAGGCGAGGGTCGTCATAGTTCCGCCCGTATACAAAAATACCACGAAGCTTGGGCTTACGGTGCGCTACGCGAGGACATTCGGGGTGAGGGAGGCGGCGGTCCTTTCCGCGAAGGTCATACGCTATAAGCTGATGGACAGGCTCAGGGGCGGGAAAGGAGAAAGGTTCTACTCGCTGCCTTCCCTCCTTGAAAGGTACCGGATCCCTTATACGCACGAGACCGACCTCAACAGCCCCGGGTGCATCGAGCGGCTCCGGGCCTGGAAGACCGACCTCATAATCTCCGTATCCTGCCCGCAGATATTCAAGAAGGACCTTATCGAGCTCCCTCCGCGCGGGTGCCTTAACCTCCACGGCTCGCTCCTGCCCGACTACCGCGGGGTGATGCCCTCTTTCTGGGTGCTGGCGAACGCGGAGAGGGAGGCCGGGATAACGCTATTCTTTGTAAACGAGAAGATAGACGCCGGGGACGTCCTCGTCCAGAGGAAATACACGATCGGGACCGGAGACACGCTTGATTCCCTCATAGCGCGCTCGAAGATGATAGGCTCCGAGATGGTGCTTGAGGCGATAGATAAGATCGAGAAGGGCGACACCGGCACCCGCCCTCTGGACATGAAAAAGGGCAGGTACTTCGGCTGGCCGAAAAGGGAGGACGTAAAAAGATTTATTAATAATGGCAGACAGTTCAGATGATTACATCAAAATATAAGCGAGCAAATCTAATGACGGCTACTAATCTGCTGGAAAAAATTAATGAGCAAATCAAATCATTTGTAAGCCCTAAAGTGCCGAGAGACGTCTTTGAGAATTTTCGGAATATAGATAAACATGGAATGGATGCAATTGAGGCGTCGCTTAAGCATAATTATTTCCGCTTAAATGAGGCATACTTATCTGGCGATGAAGGCAGAAGGGATTTGCAGGATCATCTTTCGCGCAGACTGGATTCTTTTCGTAACAATGTTATTCCTTGGTTGCATGACGCTAAACCTTTAAACGGGTCAAATATTTTAGAAATAGGCTGCGGTACCGGCAGTTCTACGGTTGCGCTAGCAGAACAAGGAGCTAAAGTTACAGCTATAGATATTCTTGAATCGAGTCTTCATGTGGCCAGAGAAAGATGTCGGGTCTATGGGTTGAACGCAAAATTTATTAATGCGAATGCTACCGAGGTTCACAAAATACTGTCAGGTCGACATTTCGATTTCATTATTTTTTTTGCGACCCTGGAGCATCTAACTCATGCCGAGCGCATGGCCGCCATGAAAAATACGTGGCAGATGCTATCAAAAGGTGATTTATGGTGCGTAGTTGAAACCCCTAACCGTTTGTGGTTTTACGATGCTCATACCTCATCGCTCCCATTTTA
>DAIDBB010000170.1 GCA_027310325.1 bacterium
CTTACCTGCACTGCTATGTCCCTTTTCAGACTTAAGTTCGTGAGTTCGGCCTGATTGTAAGCGCTTTTGGCCTGAGAGACCTGGGCCCTGGTCAATCCTCCCTCGAAGATGGGGAAATTAAACACTATGCCGCCCGAGATGGTCTGCTTCAGAAAAAAGGTCGTTTTCGGACTCTGGTCCCTGTTTGCGAAGAGACCAACGAGGTCAAGAGACGGCCAGTAACCGCCCCTGGCTACCTTTATCCCCTCGGCCGCCGCAGTCTTGTCCAGGGCGCTTTGCCTGTAATCGCGGCGTTGGGCGTAGGCCGTATTTATAAGCTGGTCCATGCTGGCGGTTATCTCTGCCATGGGAGCCGGTTCTACGACGTCGATCTCATCCGCCGTCCCTATTATTCTCCTCAAAACCGTTTTCGAGTCCATAAGCGCCGTCTCGGCGTTTGTTAGGTTCGCCTCGGCCCCGGCCGTCTCGGCTTCGGCCCTCAGCACGGCTGATTTCGTCACCTCGCCCACCTTGAACCTGGCGGCGGCCACATCCCCTTCTTCCCTGGCCCTTTTTAGGGCCGCATTCTGGATTTCAACGTTTTTCTTTGCCCTGAGCACGTCGAAGTAAGCCCGCGCCGTCGTGATTACGATAGTGTCTTTTGAATAGCCAAGCCCTTCCCTCGACCTGTCAAGAAGCAGAAGCGCCTCTCTACGCGCCGACCAGACTCCTCCGTGATAGAGAGGCTGGGTTAGCTTTAAATCGATTTCTGAACTTTGACGAGGCTGGATAACAAAACTGCCTGCCGATATTACCTTACTGTAACGCGTGTAATTGCCAGATGCGGTAACGTTTGGCAAAAGCGCCGAAGTCGCCTTGTCTATGTTGCTTTCGGCCTGTACAACGCCCTCCCCGGCTATCTTTACTGACTCGTGAGTCGCGATTGCCATTCTATAGGCCTCATCAAGGGTGACCGTGGTGACCTTTTTCTCGGCCGCGTGAAGTCCCGACGGCAATAAGATCATCAAAGACCATGCAAGGGTTACTGCAAGTACCGACCAAAGGCCCACGGGACAGCAATTAAAAAGAGACTTTCGCGATCTGCGGTATCCAAAAAGAGATGGGCGCATATTATCTCCTCCTCATGCCATCAAAGAATATATCGACAAAAGTATCTATGACAACGCTATCGGGCCTCTTGAAGTATCTTTTCATCCTGTAAAGCTCCTGAGAAATGCAGTAATGAAGGACCATGCCCATAAACGCCCGTGCCGCTATCGCCGGGTCAAGGTCTTTGAAGATGCCTTCCCGGATAAGTCCCTTGATATGGCCTTCCATAAATTCTATCAGCTCGAGGCCCTTTCTCTTGATGAATATCTCGGAGAGGTCATGCTTTTCAAGCGCGCTGAAAGTGAGAAGCCGCATGAAGGAAGGGTCGTTCCTGTGCTCCGAAATGATGAAGGAGGCTATCCCGACGAAGACCTCCCGCCCATGCTTTCCTTTCATGGCGCCGATGAGCCGGTCCTGGCCCTGAGTGTCGTTGCATCTTGCGTCTATGATGGCATTATAGAGACCCTCTTTTTTAGAGAAGTATTTGAATATCACGGCCTCGCTTATACCGGCCTGTCTCGCTATTTCGCGCGTTGTAGTGCCCCTGAAGCCGTTCCTGGCGAACAGGGTCATGGCGACCTTTACAATCTGATCTTTTCGCTCATCAGCCGCCATCCTTTTTTTAGGTTTCTGGTTGGGCATAAGGATTGAAAGCAGGTGCTTACTTGCAGTATAGGTATACTATTATCGAATGGATTGCTTTGTCAAGGGGGTTTTCGAGATGTAGGGGGATGATATAAGTAAGTAGTTAATATTGATATAATTCGGCGCGCGGATGCTTTACGGATGCTTTATTTCACCCGGCCAGTTTGATTAGGACAAATTAGATTTGAATTTCTATAATATAAAAAATTGCGCGTCCGGCGGCGTTCGAGGGGCGGGCTAAACAATGATTTCTTTTATGACCTTGGCCGGGTTCCCGGCTACCACCGTATAAGGAGGCACGTCTTTAG
>DAIDBB010000191.1 GCA_027310325.1 bacterium
GAAAAAGGCCATGAAAGAATTTGCACTAAGAGACGGCGGCTTTACGCTGGTTGAGCTTTTGATAGCTATGGCCATGCTCGCCGCGGTGACGGCGGCCGTATTTTCACTATATAACATGCAGCATAAGGTAACGCGTATCGAAGAGGACGTCGTCGATGTACAGCAGAACGTAAGGACTGGCATGGACAGTATTCTTGCCGATTTGAAGGTGGCTGGTCTGGGAAATTTTATCTCGCCGCTCGGGACGTATCCGACCCCGATAGATTCTTCTTCAAGCGCGACCGACCTTACTATCAATACCGGCTCGGCTTCAGGGGCGGCTGCGCGGCTTGACTTTAGCCAACCTCCGAACCCATCAACTAATACGACCTTTACGACAAGTGTAGTGGCAGGTACGCCGATAACCTTCACGCTGTCCTCGGCCCCGGTCTCAGCCACCGCCAATGCGAGCATCTTTAACGTCGGCGATAAAGTTAAGATCGTAAGTGCGTCGGACAAGGGCCAGCCGGCGTCTACGTCCTTCACTGTTTCAGCCGTAAATACGCCAACGGCCGGGACCTTACAGTTGACGCCGGCGGGAAGCGTCGGCACAGTAACATTCGTGAACGGCCATATAATATCGAGGGACGACTCCCCAGGCACTTATCCGAATCCGAATACAGTGCACTACTGCATAGGCCCGGCTCCAGGGTGCGGCAACAGCGCCGTGTCTGCCGCTGCTTGCCCGGCCCTAGCCAATTGCCTTTTGAGGATAGTAAACAACAGCCCGGGCGACAGTTCAGTGGTAGCGACGGATATCCAGAACCTTGGCTTCACGTATGTCCTCGACAACACCACGTTAGAAAAGAATGCGCCTGTGTCAACGGATTTTCCTAATATAAGGGCCATAAGGGTCAGCATGACCGGTCAGACCAACCAGACGAAAAACCTCTCAAAAGGTCCAAAAAGCAGGCAATTGACTACCGTAGCGAAAATAAGAAATAGGTGATTTTATGGAGATGAGAAAGTTTCAATGCCTTCGCGCTGTCAATAATGAAAGGGGCGTAGCCC
>DAIDBB010000206.1 GCA_027310325.1 bacterium
TTCCCGCCGTCCGTTATAATGCCGTGGACCCTGACATCGCTCCTTAATTGCTGCCTCAGGGCGTTTATCGAGTTAAAAGTCTGTATTACGGCGTCAAGGGCGTTTATGCCTTCCTCCGGATAGGCCGAGGCGTGGCTTTCATGGCCGAAAAAGGTAAAATTGAGCCTTACGAGCCCGAGGAAATGCTTCTCAACCATCCTTTTTGATGACCCATGGGTCATCATGGCCGCGTCGATGTCCTTGAAGACGCCGGCCTTTATCATCTCGATCTTGCCCTTGCCGAGTTCTTCGGCAGGAGTACCGAGCACAAGTAAAGTGCCGATACCGGGAGGCAAGACCCTTGAAAGCGCGGCCCCGGCGCCCACGGAGGCGCATCCGGCAACATTATGCCCGCACCCGTGGCCTATCGCCGGAAGCGCGTCCATCTCGGCCAATAAGGCGATAGCGGGCCTGCCCGACCCGAAGCTTGCGGCAAAGGCCGTGGGCATGCCCGCTATATTATTCCTGACTGAAAAGCCGAACCCCTTGAGAAATTCCTGCATGGCGTTTGAAGTGCGCCTCTCCTCAAGACCCGTCTCAGGGTTACGGTAAAAATCGTCGCTCATGGCGGTAAGCCTTTTTTCAAGGCCTTCCGCCGCGCTTACGAGTTCTTTTTTTATTCGGGCTAAATCAGCCGTCTTCTCGGTAATTCGATTCATAAGGTGTTTGAAAAATTAATTTCAAGCCTGGGCCGCGCCCTTCATGGCTTCGATAAGGATCTGGGCGACCTCGGGCCTGCTGAACTCCGGAGGCGGACAGGCCCCGTTACGGAGCATCTCCCGTACCTTCGACCCTGAAAGCGTAATGTGGTGCGCCGAATCGTGGGGGCAGCTCTTAAACGACGCCATACCTCCGCATTTCTTGCAGAAAAATGTGTAATCGAAGAACATCGGGGTTATTCCTATGGCCGCCCGGTCAAACTCATCGAATATGTAATGGGCGTCAAAGGTGCCGTAGTAGTTGCCCACCCCGGCGTGGTCCCTCCCTACTATGAAGTGCGTACATCCGTAATTCTTTCTTATCAGGGCATGGAATACCGCCTCCTTCGGCCCGGCGTAACGCATGGCGGCCGGATTGACGGCAAGGACGACCCTGTCCTTGGGATAGTAGTTCTCTATAAGGGCCTTGTAGCAGCGCATGCGGATAGACGCAGGGATATCGTCGCCCTTTGTCTCGCCGACGAGAGGGTGTATCATGAGCCCGTCAACGGTCTCAAGCGCGCACTTCTGTATGTATTCATGCGCCCTGTGTATGGGGTTTCTCGTCTGGAAGCCCACCACTCGCTTCCAGCCCTTCTCCTTGAATAGGGCCCTTGTTTCCAGCGGGTCGAGGCGTTCTTCCTTGAATTCCGTATGATTGACCCTTTTTATTATCGATACCTTCCCGCCTATGAGGACCTCACCCATGTCATGGACCTTTTTTACACCCGGGTGCTTGTCCTCATGCGTGCCGTATACCTGTATCGACTCTTTTTCCTTGTCATGGCTGAATATCTCTTCTATCAGCATGACGGCGAGTACGTCCCCGTCTTTATCGGCAAGGGCGACTTCTTTCCCCTCCTTGAGGGTCTTTGCGACCTCTGTGCTCGTGGAAAGCGTTATGGGTATTGTCCATGGTAGGCCGTTTTTAAGCGTCATGGTATCCATTACCGAGTGGTAATCGTCCTTGCACATGAAGCCTTCGAGAGGGCTAAGGGCGCCGATACCTATCATTTCGAGGTCGGATATCTCCCTGTCCGTCAGGCATATCTTCTTAAGCTCCTTAGATCTGCCGAAAGCGTCCTCCCTTTCCTTTCCTTCGAGGACCCTGTTTATAAGTTTCCCGCCATGCGGCGCGATAAGTCCTTCCACCTCACTACCTCCTCCCTGGCATGTTTTATTTATGAAATACGGATAATTATGGCAATAACTTAACCATTCATCTTAAGTATTATTTATGTAGACCGCACTCGGTCTTCTGAAACCCGGCCCATCTGCCGGCCCTCGGGTCCTCGCCCGGTTTTACCGGTTTAGTGCACGGCTCGCATCCGATGGAAGGATAATCCCTGTCATGGAGCAGGTTGTACGGGATATTGTTCTTATGGATATAGTCCCATACGTCCTTAGAAGTCCACCTTACGAGCGGGTTTATCTTTACAAGCTTGAACTTCGCGTCCCAGCTGACGACCGGGGCGTTAGCCCTCGTCGGTGCCTGATCCCTTCTTATGCCGGTTATCCAGGCCTTCAGGCCGCTTAAAGCGTGCGCAAGAGGGACCATCTTACGGATATCACAGCACCTGTCAGGCTCTCTTTTCCACAGCTCGGGGCCAAACTCACGAGCCATCTCGTCGAGGGTCGTCTTCGCGCCGTATCTTTCGGGCTTTATGCCGTATTTTTTTATTAGCCTATCCTTTACATCAAGGGACTCCTTGAAAAGAAGGTCCGTATCGAGGTAAAAGACCCTGGCATCAGGCCTGATCTTAATGAGCATATCTACCAGGGCCACGTCCTCGGCCCCGAAACTGCACGCAAGTGAGATATCCGGGGTATTGAAGTTTTCAACGGCCCATATTAACGCGGCCTGGGGCTCCTTGCCATCAAGACTTTCGCTCACTTTCTTTAGTTCTTCTTCTGTCCATACCTTTGTTGACATTATCCCGCCCATCCTTTCGTATTTTCATTATTTATTATGACTGCCGGAACGCCTACGTTTTCATTCAACTACTCATCCGTAAATATCACCACCTCGCAAGGCGCCTTTTCCTTTACCTCGTCCGCGGGGGACCTTGAAAGGTATTTGAGAAAGGTCTTTTTTCCTTTTTTAACGACAACCGCAAGGCTTACATCCAGGCGCCTTACAAGTTCGAGGACCTTCGACGCAAAGTCTCCCCGCTCGATCAGGGGCTCGAAGTCAACGCCAGCCTCCATGGTCTTTATCTGAACCCTCCCCAGCTCTTCGTAACCTCTTTGCCGGTACTCCTTCATGATGGACTCGGAAAGGAGCGTAGAGGGCCTGTCGCCGATAAAACCCATGTCGGAAAAACTCTCGAAGACCTCTTCGGCAAGCTCCGCGTCGATGACATAGATGGCCACCAGCGCGGCATTCTCTTTCCTTGCCCTTTCCACCGCGTAATCAATGGCCTTGTCCGGAGTCCCGGCGGTAGAAAGCGCTATAAGGACCTTCTTCATCTTAAACGCCCAATCCCTATTAATGGCCAGTAAAAAGCGGCCATAAGATTAAACAGGACCCATGAGACTATGACCATGATAAGGCCGCCCTTCGCCATGTCCCTTACCGTAATGTAGTTTGACGATACCGCCAGCGCGTTTGCCGGGGTAGACATCGGCAGTATAAACGCCAGGCCCGCCGGGGTAGCGACGGAGTACGTCATAATCGACGGGTCAACCGACATCTTCCCTGAAATGCCTATTACGACCGGCAAGAGCACGGCTATTACCGCGGCGTGGCTCATCGCCTCGGTAAGGAAGATCGTAAGAAGCGAGACTATGGCGAAGACCGTCCACGGCGAGCCGGACCATCTCCCGATGACGCCGTTTATTATCCAGGCGGCGGCCCCGCTCTTATCGAGCGCCGAACCGAGGATTATGGCCCCGCCATACATTAGAATGATCCCCCAGTTCACGTACTCTTCTATGTCCTTCCATCTTACGATCCCCAGGACAAAAAGCACAACCACCGAACTCAGGGCCACGGCAGCAAGCCCCAGGGTCCTCCCCATGCTTATCCACCCGATTATGGTAAGAAGAAGTATTATGCCAACGGAGTATTCGCCGAAGCTCATCTTTCCGAGCCCCTTAAGGCGCTTCTCCACGACCTCGCCGGCGTTTTCGACCCCGGCAACATCTATCGGGTAAAGTATCATAAGGAGCGCAAACCCTACGGCCAGGAGGATAACTACGAGCGGCAATACCGCCACCGTGTATTCAAGAAACCCGATCGTCGCTCCAGTCGTTTCCTTAAGTATCCCCATGGCGAGCGGCACCCTTGCACCCCCAAGAAACGTCGCCACCCCGCCGATAACGCAACCCCAGGCCAGGGCAAGGAAGAGGAACTTGCCGTAGTTCGATCTTCCGGGGCGCAATTTAAGGCTTTTTGAGAGCTCGAGGAGCATGGGAAAAAGCATCGCGGCCACGGCATGTTCCGACATAAAAAAGGAAAGCACAGCCGCAAGGAGAAATACGCTTAAAAGTAACCTCCTCGGTGAACCTCCGAACTTCCCTATGATATTCAGCGCTATTCGGTTTGAAAGCCCCGAATGCATTACAGCGCCGGCGAGTATGAACGCCCCGAGTATAAAAAAAACGGCCTCATTTCCAAAGAGCGCATACGTCTCCTTCTTGGTCAAAATGCCAAGAAGCGGGACGAGTACGATGGCGAAGATGCTCGTTATCGCAAGTGGCACGGCGTTGGAGACCCAGAGCACGAGACAAAGAAGAAATACAGCTATGGCGTTCTGGCCTGCTGGCGTCAGTCCCGCGGGCGAAGGCATATTGATGAAGTACCAGAAGAGAACCGCAAGGAGGAGAAAAAAAAGCGGCCTTAAGGACTTAAGCGCCAATATTATCCATATGGGCCTTGTATCTATCTCAACGCTCACCTGATGACTCCGTTTACTCCCGGCCGGAAGAGTCCGATGGGTCTCTTGAATCCTTGACCCGGAGCTTCCTCCTCAGGGTAGAAAGGCCCCATGCCGTCTTAAGCCCGATCTTTGATTTATAAAAATTCTCGATTATCGAATTTTTCGCCCCTTCATTGACATCGACAAGGGCCCTCACTTCAAGCGGGGTGGTCACCATGCTTAAGTCCCTTACCCATTTGAAATTGATCTTGTTTATCTTGACCTTCTTGTAAAGGTGCTTGTATACGGGTATTATTATCTCGGTCGTAAGGGGCCCGATCCTAAGGGCCCTGTCCGTTGAAGGCCTGTAGATAGGGAGTATCGGCACCACTCCTATGCCTGTCAAAAAGTCTATCCCCATGCACGTCGACCCGGGGGGCTCAAGCCCCACGATGAGGTGCGAGGCAACGGTGCCGTTGGGGAATATCTTCGCCGCGTGTTCCAGGGCATCCATATACCGCTTCCTGCCGATAAGTTTCTCCCTTCCCGGGCAGAGGAACTCGAAGAGCTCCTTGTCGAATATCTCAAGATTATAGAGGACCGAGTCCGCTCCCAGGGCATATGTTTCGTCGATCCAGCGGTCTTCCTTTGGAGGAAGGGTCTCTACGGCCACAAGACAGTTATGGCGCTTCTTTATCGCCTTTATGTAAGGCTTAAGGAACTCAATACCACCGTCCGGTCCGGGGCTGAAGCCGGTAGAAAGATATATTATCCCCGAGGCGCCTTCCTTCAGTACGGCGGCTACTGTCTCTAAAACCTCTTCGACGGAATAGACTTGGTTCTCGACGCCCCTTACGTCGAAGTTGCCGGCGCAGTACCTGCACTCGATGCCTCTGTTGAAGAAATCACATCTTGGCGAAGGCGTTATTACCGTATAACTGCCGTGGAATACCCCTATCTTCGAAAAAGGAACCCCTGTCGAGGTCTTGAGGCTATAATACTTGGGTTTAGGGACAAGGCTTACAGGGACCGTGCCCGTGCCATCCGTTATTATATAACCATCGCCGCTTTTTTTTATTACATAAGGCGACTCTTCCGTAAACATCTCGCTGCAGGGGATGTTTACGAGGGTATTCTGCGGCAGCATTATGTCTACGCCGGAAGCGCCGCACGCCCATGCCTTTACGACAGGGTCATCGATCCTTGTGCCCCGGAGCATTAGATCTATCTTCAATGACCCGGGATTATCCAGGTAGTTTTTCTTCATAGGTCGACAATCGCCCTTGCGCGCCGGCTCACGGGATCTATAGAGAGAGCGCACAAAAAACCGGCTAACAGGCTAAAGCGCATGAGGGGCCAATTCGAGGTTATTAAAGCGGCCCGTCGCTTAAGGTCATACTTCGCATTTCGCGGCTCTTATCTCGCATGCCGCTTCCTCGTAGGCCTTAAGCTCTTTAATGG
>DAIDBB010000212.1 GCA_027310325.1 bacterium
GCGTTTTTGAAGGCACTTACAGGGAGTTCCTTGAGAAGGTCGGCTGGGAGAGCGAGGCCGCTGAAAAGGGCGCATCTCAAAAAAAGGAGAAACTCCCCGGTAATAAAAAATATACGCGCCGCGCGCGGGACAAAGGCAGGATACTCAGCCGGCTTCAAGAGACGATATCCGGGCTCGAAGGAGCTATAGTCGATAGCGAAAAGACGGTAGAACATCTTGGCGGAGAGCTTATCAGGGCTTCCGAATCGGGTGACGTAGAAAAGATATCGTCTCTTTCCAGGGCTTATGGTGAGGCAAATGAAAAGATAGACTCGCTGTTTAAAGAACTCGAGGCCATTACGGCGGAGTATAAAACAAAGTCAGAAGAGTTTAGCGCGGAGGAGTCTGCAGAAATGGACCGCGGATGACCTTTCATGTGTAGCAGCGATAAAGTTTACACCACTTAGTTATAGCAATACTTTTCCTTAAGATTATTTTATCTTTATATCTCCCCGGTTATCAACTTTATTTCATAGCTAAGACTAAAAGAATCAATTGGTTACCAGGCTTATGAATTGTTACGGAAAGGTAACATTTTGCGATTTCGCAGGTTTTTCTTGATATTTAGCATAATTTCATTCAGGGATATTACAAAATCGTAACGCAGACACTTTTAGCGGTCTCATTGCCAGAGTTTCATAAGTTTGTAAAAGCCCGAAAACTTGTAGTTTTTGCCTATAGAAGCCCAGATTGTTTTTTTGGTATACATATTGCATTTATCTATGCAATTGAACATTCCCTAAAATCCCGGAATTGAAGCCGCCGTTAGATCTTGGCAATTAACGGTATGGCGCGCCGCGCCGTTTTGCAGCTTAACGCGGCTTCGCATCAATACCGGAAGGTATTTCATGGCAAATAGAAAAAAGTTCTTGTGTAAGACTTTTTCCTATGGTAATAAGCGTAGCCGAATTGCCGGAAAAATCTATTCCATCTACTCATGCGTCGATTCGGACAAGGTTAAAGGGTTCAAGAGGACGCGTCAACCGCCGGGTTCCTAAGTATCTTGCGACCAGGCGCAGATTTGAATATACGGTTGCGTCACTATACGCCTCCATAGCAGGGCGCTGAAGAAAGCACAAAATATCCGGAGGTACTGCATACATGAAAATAATGATCTGCCACGATGGTTCCAAAAGAGCGCAGGATGCGTTGGAAAGGGCCGTTAAGCTTTTCAAGCCGCAAAAGCCAGAAGTGATCCTTATAACAGTAGTCGAGGAGCCGCTTGACGCGACAAGCCATGATGAAGAGAGTTTTGAAAATTGGCGCGACAGGAGGGATGCCGACCTTAAGAACGCCGCGAAATGGGTCGTCCAGCACGGCCTTGATGTAGACGCGATTTTAGCTGTGGGCGATCCGCGCAAGATGATACTGGAAGCCGCGGAGAATAAAAATCCCGATGTCCTTGTGGTCGGAAGACGCGGCGGCGGGCTTATCGACAACATGGTCCTTGGCAGCGTAAGCGCGTATCTGGTCCGCCACGCTACCTGTCCAGTTCTTGTGATGCATGATTAATCATAGTTTACTGGATTAATAAGCTTATACTAGACGGCACTAAATTTTCCGGAGGTTTCCTACATGACAACTAATGAAGAGAGGATGGGCTGGGGGGACCTTATAGACTTCAGAAGGTCCGATATAGTGGCTCTCCATAAGACCTGGTTTGCGTTCTTCCTTACGTTTTTCGTCTGGTTCAACATGGCCCCGCTCGTATCTACCATCATTAAGGAGTCGGGCTTTACCATGCAGCAGCTCAAGCTTCTCGCCATCGCTAACGTGGCCCTTACTATGCCCGGGCGCGTTATAATAGGCATGATCTCGGACAGGGTCGGGCCCAGGAGGACGTTTACCGGCATCATGGTCGTAATGTCGATACCGTGTTTCGCCTTCGCGTTCAGCACCTCGTACACGCAGCTGCTCATATCACGCCTTCTCTTGAGCATGGTCGGTACCGGTTTCGTCGTGGGTATCCACATGACGTCTCTATGGTTTAAGCCCAGGGATATCGGCTTCGCCCAGGGCGTTGAGGGAGGCCTCGGGAACTGGGGTTCTTCCATCGCGGCCATGATACTTCCTTTTATCGCCCTTAACGTCTTCGGAAGCTGGAGGTATGCGATAGCCTTTAGCGGTGTCGTAATGCTGGCGTACGGCCTCTATTACTGGTTCGCCATAACGGACGGCCCTCCCGGGAGCGTATATCACAGGCCGAGGAAGGGCGCTGCCATAGAGGTAAGCACCTGGGGCGACATGATTAACGCTATAATATGGACGATCCCCATCATAGGCGTGCTCGCGGTGCTCGTCTGGAGGATACAGGGCATGGGCTTCATG
>DAIDBB010000295.1 GCA_027310325.1 bacterium
CAGCATTACCTGTCCTTCAAAAAAGGCCCCGAAATCCAGCCCCCCTATCGGCTCTGATTAAAATCATCCATTTTAGCCTCCCGGTCTTTCCTGTTCCGGTACGTCCTTTCCTGAGGACTTGACATGCCTGGCCGACTTATAGTAAATTTAAAATGTCAAAATTGTAACTTATTCATCTTAAAGAACGAATACCGGAATATGAAGTGAAAACCTTTTTTTCAAAAAAAGGTGCTGTAGTAGCGTTCATCTTGGCCGCATTAGCAGCGCCTTTATTAATAGCCGGCTGCGGGATGCGCGAAACTCTGGACGAGCTAGCAAACTACCAATCCACCCCCACGGAAACCGAGACCCGGAAGATAAATCCAAGCGATTACTACGAGCAATACTACCAGGCGCAGGTCACAAGGGCGCGCGTGCGGCCCGGGGTCGTAGGCGTCAAGGCCCTGAGGGGACTCCCCAAGGACGCTTTCGGCGAGGTAAACTGGACGGCGTCGGTCGTGGGCGGGTACATAGCCCCAAGGCCCTCGCTCGACCCCAATGTGGCCGATGACCCTCCTTTGAGCCTTAACATATTCATAGAAGCGAAGGTCCCGCTTATGGCGAACGTGATATTCCCGCACTCCATCCACACGTACTGGCTCAGCTGCAAGACCTGCCATCCGAAGATATTCATACCCGAGGCCGGGGCAAACCCTATAAGCATGGAAGAGATATTCAAGGGGGAGTGGTGCGGCAGATGCCACAACAAGGTCGCCTTCCCCTTCTGGCCGAGGGAAAACTGCAACAGGTGCCATATAATCCCCAAGGGGCAATCGCTCGAAAGGGAGATATACCACTGAGCCGCGCCTCGAAGGAGCATAACTTCTTGACTTTGACCGATACTGCATAGTAATATTTCATATGGCGTTTTTTGACCCAGCCGGACTTGGGAACAAACAAAACACCCTGCAACCCGGAAACTACAAGGTAAAAACATGAAAAGCATGATCAAAAAACTTCTCCTGATAATAGCGATTCCCTTAATCCTGTGGGGTTGCGCGGCGAAGCCGCTTCCCGATCTCATCTGGCCCGAACCCCCGGATATCCCGCGCATAAAATACGTTAAATCGTTTTACGGCAGCGAGGACGTCAAAGAAAGTTCCGTGGTCAAGAATATCGTACTGGGTTCTGGAGCCGGGTACTGGATAAAAAAGCCGATGGGCATACACGTTGACGACGGCGGAAAGATATTCGTAACGGACACGGCCGCCGCCGACGTCTATGTCCTCGACCCCGTAAACCGTACCGCTACCTCGCTTTCCGGCATGGGGGTCCAGAGCATGAGCAAGCCCATAAGCGTCGCCACCGACCACTACCAGGGCAGGATATTCATCTCGGACTCGCTCAACAACAGGGTCCGTGTCGTGGACAAGACCGGGCGCCTGATAGCCGACCTTCAGGCCGACGAGCCTTTCAAGATGCCTTCCGGCGTAGCGGTGGACAACCTCTATAAAAAGGTCTACGTGTCGGATACCCGCCACCACAATGTGAAGGTCTTCGACCTCGATACGCTTAAATACCTTAAGACCATAGGCAAAAGGGGCAAGGAAGATGGAGAGTTCAACTTCCCGTCCCACCTTGCCGTGGATTCGAAGGGCTTTCTGTACGTCTCGGATACGCAGAACGGCAGATACCAGGTCTTCGACAACGAGGGAAGGTTCGTAAGGAGGGTCGGCGAGTTCGGGGACGCCCCCGGCATGTTCGGCAGGCCCAAGGGGATAGCGGTCGACAGCGAAGGCCACGTCTATGTGGCTGACGCCGCTTTTAACGTCGTCGAGATATTCGACGACGAAGGCAGATTCCTTATGGCCTTCTCCGGTTACGGCACCGACAGGGGACAGACGATACTGCCGGCCGGGATCGCCATCGACGGCAACGACTACATATATATGGTCGATTCATGGAGCCACAGGGTCGAGGTATTCGAATACCTCGGAGACAAGCACAAGGCAAGGGAAGTCGCCGGTATAAAGTCGTTCCCTCCGGAGAAACCGCAAGGGAAAAAATAAGAGCTTTTAAAAGCCCTGTACGGACAAGTACAGGGCTTTTTTTTGAAAGAACCCTCCGTAAAAATCCCAGAATCCAGCGAAATCCGGCCATTAAAATAGGATTAATTTTTCTCTTGACAGTTTTTAATTCTGTTGTATAATAAGTTTAATCTCAAATAAGGTAAGGGGCTCACGACGGGTCCCGCGTCTTGCAGGCGATGGATGCCTCGGTACTCCGATGATGGATTAGAATCGGGCGTATTGACGGCATTTTTTTTACAAAAAATGCCTCCTAACGAAAGTAACCAGGACACCCAAAAAAGGAGACATAACATGAAACGGTTTCTAACCATCGCCCTCGCCGCAACCACCGGGCTCGTAATCGCGGGCAGCGCTTCCGCCGCCACCGTCCAAGAAGGCAGTTACTTCAAAATACAGAGCACAGACGCCGCCAACGTGGCCGCCTATTCCTACGGTTTGGCCGCCAACGGTATCCAGGCGTCCAGGCACAACCTCGGCGCAATGGGCTTCATGTACAACACCGGCGGGACTTCAGAGATCTGCGTATTCTGCCATACGCCTCACCACACGCTCACGGCGACGACCGCCGGCCACAGCTACGCCCCTGCTCCTATATGGAACAGGCAGTCGATGGCCAGCAACTTCATCGGCTACGGCACGACGATCGGCGGCAGCTTCATGGGCAACAACTCCTACGGCGGAGTCACGCTCGCCTGTCTGAGCTGTCATGACGGCGTAACCACCTTCGACAACATAGTAAACGCCCCTGGCTCAGGCCTTGGCGCCAACTTCGTATACGGCGCCGGTTCGAAGCAGGGCTGGACGATGTATGACGAGACGGCCCTTCAGGCCGGCACCCAGCCCGGCGGCTCCATGCCGACCGACATCGCCAACTCCGACATCAGGCTCAACATCGGCGCCGGCGCGAGCGGCAACAACGTGACCGCGGGTAACGTCGATATGTCGAACGACCACCCGATGTCAGTCTGCTTCAGCGACGGCATCACCGACGCCGCCAACGGCTGCAACGACACGACCAAGAGGGCGTCTTTGAGGGATAGGTCGACCGTCATAGGCGACATCGACCTTTCAACCGGTCTCACCACCACCAACGGCGCTCTGGCCAACATGTCCGCTACCAAGGCCGCCGAGCTCATCGCGAACCTCGGTCAGAACAGGTGGGCGGTAAGAGGATTCATCTCCGGCGGGGCCGCTGATGGCGCCACCGGCTCAGGCGCGGCGAGGATCTCGGACCTCCTCAGGCTCGGCAAGGTCGAGTGCTCCTCCTGCCATGACCCGCACTTCAAGAACAGGTCGAACGTCGACTTCAACGACGCCACCCCCGGCGGAATGGGCAACTCGGCCCCGACCGACGACATGGTGGACGGCCTCTTCCTTAGAAGGGTCGGCGGAAACGCGGGATCCGGCGTATGCAGGACCTGCCACAACAAGTAAGAAATATCCGGGCTTAAGTTTAGCCTGAGGTGTATGAAGAAGGGCCGGGCAACCGGCCCTTCTTTTTTTATCCGGTCTCATCAGGGCGCGCGCGACATGCCCCGCTTAAGGGCCTGCGAGGCGTCTGTTAAAAAAAAATTAATCTGCGTCTAATCCATGCTTTATACAATAATATTAGAATAATTGTAAATTTTTTACAGGTCCGGCTTATTATAAATCCTTAAGCGAATTTAACCTTTCCCGATCAATGAGCGGCCCGCATGAATTGCGGCAAGGACGCTAAATAAAGATTTTAATCCGGCTTCTTTTGCACTATAATACCGGCACTATAAACGGAGGTCCCCAAAAATGATAATTTTTTCCAAAAAGGCGCTTGCCGCCGCGCTACTCGCTTCAACGCTACTCTTCTCCGCTCAAGGCGGCGCAGCTGTCAAAAAAGAGGCAAAAGAGGCAAAGGACGACCCGTCCAAAGAAGTCATAATGCGCATAGACTCCAAGCCTTTCACCCGGGAAGAGCTTAATACAGCGGTCAGCGGGCTTTTCCCGCTCATGAGCTTTCACAGCTCGGTCACCCCGGAACGGATGGACGAGATCAAAAAGTCCGCGGTCAGTAGCCTCATAAACGAGGAGGTCATCACCAGTGACGCCAAGAGCCATAAGGCGACCAGGGTAGAAGACAAAGAGGTAAATGCCCAGATAGACATCCTCAAGAAGGGGCTGCAGAAGGGTCAGACCCTCGAAAAGGTGCTCAAGAACAGTAACATGACGATGGCGCAACTGAGGGAACATTTCAGGGACAGGCTCATAATGATGCACTACAGGCAGAAAATAGGCGACGACCTCAAGAAGAAAGCAGACGAGACCGTTACCGACGCCTACATGAAGGACTATTATCAGAGAAACCTCGACAAGTTCAAGGAGCCCGAGCAGATACGCCTGAGGACGATACTCGTGAAGGCCGACCCTTCCGGCGGGACCAAGGTGTGGAACGAGTCGCTCAAAAAGGCCACCGACCTTGCAAAAAGGGCGCGGGCCGGAGAGGACTTCGGCAAACTTGCCGAGAAATACTCCCAGGACCCGTATGCCAAGAAGGGCGGAGACATGGGCTGGACCCACGTGGGAAGCCTCTACGAGGAAATAGACTCCGCGGCAGGGACCATGAAGACCGTCGAGATAAGCAACCCCGTCATGACGATCTATGGATACCATATCATAAAGCTCGAGGGTAGAAAACCGGCGGTGCAGAAGAAATTCGAAGAACTGAACAAGGAAAAGCTCAAAAAGGAACTCTCCGCCAAGGAATCCCAGAGGCTCTGGGACGAGTGGCTGGCTGGACTCAGGCGCTCAAGCAAGATAGAATACGTCGCCAATGACATAAAAGAACTGATGGCGGCGGCACCGGCGGCAAAGAAATGACGATTTCCAGGCAAGCCGCTAATGGGTAGAAATACATACCGCATAAAAGAACCGGTTAATCCGGCGGGACGGACGGCGGGCAGACGGGCGCTTATTCGCGCTCTTGCGGCAGCCGCCTTTGCCTTAGTAAGTCCTTTCATCGGCGCCGTGGTGGCCGCCGCGCCTTCTGCCGGCGGCATGCCTGCCGTAGACAGCGTGCATGGCAAGGCCATATACGAGAAGTATTGCCACTACTGCCATGGCCCGAAAGGCCGCGGCGACGGCCCCGTCGGCATAGCCATAACGCCCAAACC